>CAMCCW010000017.1 GCA_945873395.1 uncultured Lactobacillus sp.
TCCAAAGATTTCATCTAACTCCGCTTATTTTTTGGGACTTATGTCACAGCCCCTTCTTAAATATATTTAGTTTATTTTTTGTCGTCATCGTCTTGCGGAGCTGCAAGCTTTACGCCCCGGTGGTCAACGCTAGTACTGAAGACAATTTGGGTGCTGGTCTTACCGAAGCGCTGCTGGATGGTGTTGATGAAGTCATCAAGGTTGGTCGTTGATGGGAAGACTACTTCCATAATCTCGGAGTAGTCACCGGTAACACAGTTGCATTCGATGACATTGGGGATACTTTGAATGTAGGGATAGAACTCCTGCTTTTGACGGGGTTCTAGCTGGACTTGGATGAAGGCCTTGACGTGGAAGCCGATTTTTTCCATGTTGATGCTGGAGTGGTAGCCAGTGATAATGCCAGCCTTTTCTAGTTTTGTGATCCGGGCGGCAATTGCTGGTGAGGAGATGAAGCATTCCTTGGAAAGCTCCTTGAGCGAGGCTCGTGCGTTGGTCTGCAGTAGGTTGACAATTTTCCGATCGATTTTATCCATAAGGTTGCCTCGCTTCCTAAAATTACAAAAAATTCATTTTTTAATCATTACTTAATATACTTCCAAATTGTAGGAGATTTTAACTCAAAAGTCAATTTTCGTGGATGAGTAGGGTGGCGATAGGACGGGGAAATCAGCGGGAAAATAAAAAATTAGCAGAAGATGAAAGCAATGTTACGTTGGGGGCATAATTAATGTTACAATATATACAAAAGCTGTTTGAAGTGGAGGCAGAAAATATGGATCAAGAATACCAAAACATTTTAGTACCAGTTGATGGCTCAAAGGAATCAGAGCTGGCCTTGCACCGGGCAATCTTTGTTGCTAAGCGTAATGGCGCTCACATTGATATCTTAAACGTAATTGACACCCGGGCAATGGCCTATAACTTTGCTGGGATGTCCGATGGCAGCATTGCCTATCAATTGGTTGACAAGTCCAAGGAATACCTGGATGGTCTGCTGAAGAACGCCAAGACCAAGGATAACTTTGACAACCTTGACATCCACATTCGTCTTGGTAATCCCAAGACAATCATCTCCTTTGACTTCCCACATGACCACCACAACGACATGATCATCATGGGAGCCAGCGGTCTTTCCCGGATGCAGCGTGCGGTTATGGGTTCTGTTACCTCATACGTTAAGCGGAACGCGCCGGTCGACGTCTTAGTCGTTCGGACCGCTGTGGACCAGGTTAAGTAATTAAATAAAATCATTAAAGTAAGGGGCGACTGGCAGTTTGTCAGTCGCCCCTTTTTGTATGCAAAAAAGACACCCGCGAGGATTTTCACGAGTGTCTTTAATATGTTAACCATATTTGATTATTCAGCCTGGTCCTTCTTAGTAACCTTGAGGACATTATCCTTGTTAGTAACCTCAGTACCAGCCTGCTTCAGCATGTCGAAGTTGAATTCTTCGCTGTTCGTGACGGTAACGATGACGGTATCATCGAGACCAGCCTTCTTGATGGTTGGGTCCCAGAATTCCATCAGTTCGTCACCCTTTTCAACATGTTGACCCTTGTCAAAGTAGGTAACAAATCCAGTTCCGTGCAATTTGACAGTGTCAATACCAATGTGAATCAGGAGAGCAACACCGCTGTCTGAGACCAGCCCAACCGCATGACGAGTTGAGAAGGTTGCTCGAACAGTTCCGCTAAATGGTGCGAAGACCTTACCATCTGATGGCTTAATAGCGAAACCTTGACCCATGCTACCACTAGCAAAGGCGGAATCCTTAACGTCCTTCAGATCAACAAGCTTACCGGCAACTGGTGCAGGAATTTCAGTAACACCTGGTTGTGGTTGTGCTGCTGGTTCTTCAGCATCAGCATCTTGGCCGCCCTTGTTGAATTGCTTACCCCAAGTTTGTTCCAGCTTGGCGACAATCTTGGCGTGTGAGGATTCATCCAACTTAACCTTGAGGGCGAAGATGATGATCCCAACGATGATCAGAGCAATTGGAATTAAGAACATGTAAATCTTGAAGATGCTTACGCCGTGAGCAGTAATAGTAGCGGCAGTAGCACCACCGGTCATACCGGCAGCAACGGTAGCGGCACCAACAACACCGTTGGCAACGGCACCACCGAACTTATCAAGCAGTGGACGAACTGACAGGGTCAGTGATTCGTCACGGTGACCCAACTTCAGTTGACCATATTCAACAGAGTCGGTAATCGTCATCAGAACAACCAAGAAGATGATTGGTTGTGGGATGAAGAACAGTTCGGCACCGAGTAATACGAGTGCCAGGGACTTGCCAGCAAAGGCAAAGATCAGTGCACCGATAACTTCGATTGAAGCGGCACCATAGAAGAGCTTGTGACGACCAATCTTGCCAGAGAAGAGTGGGAATGCGAAGACGGAGATCACACCGACAACCGTGTTCAGACCACCCAAGATGGAGAAGGCCTTAGAGTTACCTAAAATGTAGGTGAAGTAGTAAAGTTCAAAACTGTTCAGCAGAGTCTGACCAGTTGTGAAGAACAGGTAAGACATCGCAATGGCCAGCAGTTGGTCATTCTTAACCAAGATCTTCAAGATATCCTTGAACTTAGTTTGTTCCTTGTTTTCACGAAGCAGTGACTTCTGTTCGTGGGTGAACATCCCAACACCGATAGCGGTGATGGCAGAGATAGCAGCGACGATAGCAGCGAAGATGAACCAACCACGGTCATCACCGGTCCCGCCATTCTGCTTAACGGAGAAGAACAGAACCATTGGCATGATGACAAATCCGATGATCTGACCACCAATGGTTGAACCAACCCGGGCGAAGGTAGCGATCTTGTCACGTTCGTGCGAGTCGAATGACATCGCTGGAACCATGGACCAGAAACCAACATCATTGAAGGAGTAGAACACATCCATAACAATGTAAATAATAGCAAACAGAACCAAGTAAAGAACTGGGTTGCTCAGGTTCAGACCACCTAGTGGCGTGAACAGTACAGCGAGCAGGATGGCTGAAATAACACCACCACCGACAACCCAAGGCTTGAATTTACCCCATTTGGTGTTGGTACGGTCAATTGCGTTCCCAATCATTGGGTCGATGATCAATTCACCAATCCGCAGAATAAGAATAATCAGTGTAACGTAACCGACCATCTTGTTGTCGAAGTGCTTATCACCGGAATCAAACAGGTGACCGGTAACATACATCATAAAGTAAGTAGAAAGCAATGCAAAGAACGCATCATGACCAAAGGCCCCTAGTGAGTATGCCAGGCGCGAGCGGACAACATGCTGTTCTTTCTTTGAACTATCCATATTGACTCCCCTTTTCTGCAACAGCTTTGATATAACTTACAACTGATATGTTAAGCGCTTTCAATAAATATGTCAATGTTTTTTAGTAAAGTTTTACGAAAGATTCCAGAGATTTAGCAGTAAGTCGTATACAGATTTGCTAGAAATGTCGTGTGAGAGCTGAACGTAGAGCTGGAAATAGTGCGGGTAGTGTGACCAGGTAAAAGGTACGGGTAAATGTTTATAAGAAAAAACGACCGATGAACAATTATTTTTGTTCATCGGTCGAAATGGTCTAAATTAAACGATTTTATTGTTCCTTGTACCAGCTGTAGTGGAAGTTACCTGGACGGTCAACACGCTCGTAAGTGTGAGCACCGAAGTAGTCCCGCTGGGCTTGCAGGAGGTTAGCAGGAAGCACTTCTGCCCGGTAGGAGTCGTAGTAGTTGATCGCAGCACTGAGGGCAGGAACAGGAATTCCGGCCTTAACAGCGAGGGCAACCACGTCCCGAATAGCCTTCTGGTACTTCTTGGCGATGTCCTTGAAGTAGTCATCCAGCAACAGGTTCTTCAAGTCAGGGTTCTTGTCAAAGGCATCGGTAATGTTTTGCAGGAATTGAGCCCGAATGATGCAGCCGGCCCGCCAAATCTGGGCCAGTTCACCCATCTTCAGGTTCCAGTTGTAACGTTCGGAGTCGATCCGCATCTGTTCGAATCCTTGGGCGTAGGACATAACCTTACCGAAGTAAAGGGCTTGACGAACCTTTTCGATCATTTCCTTCTTGTCATCGATGCTGATGGATTCAGTAACTTCTGGCAGAACCTTGCTTGCGGCCATCCGTTCGTCCTTCATCATAGAGATGTAACGAGCGTAAACGGCTTCGGTGATCACGGATTGTGGTGCGCCACCATCAAGAGCGGTTTCAGAACTCCACTTACCAGTACCCTTGTTGGCACCACGGTCAAGGATCATGTCAACGATTGGCTTGTTCTTGTCGTCACCCAGGTCATCCTTGCGCGTCAGAATGTCAGCAGTGATGTCGACCAGGTAGCTAGACAGCTCACCTTTGTTCCATTCGGCAAAGGTCTTAGCGATGTCTTCAACCGGCATCTTTAAGACGTTACGCATGATGTTGTAACTTTCGTCGATCAGCTCTTCGTCACCATATTCGATCCCATTGTGGACCATCTTGACATAGTGACCAGCACCGTTAGGACCGATGTAAGCAACACATGGCTTGCCGTCTTCTTCGGCCTTGGCAGCGATTTGGGTCAGAATTGGGGCAACCAGGTCGTAGGCTTCCTTTTGGCCACCTGGCATTAGAGCAGGACCGTGGAGGGCACCCAGTTCACCACCGGAAACACCCATACCGATGAAGTTGATACCAGACTTATCCAACTTGGCATTCCGGGCCATCGTATCGTGGAAGTTAGTGTTCCCACCATCGATCAGCACGTCACCCTTATCCAGCAGAGGGAGCAATTCATTAATTACCGCATCAGTTGGCTTACCAGCCTTAACCATCATCAGGATCCGCCGTGGCTTTTCCAGGGAGTCCACAAAGTCTTCGATCGTGTAACTTGGAACAAGCTTCTTGTCGCTGTGATCCTTCATCATTTCGTCAGTCCGGTTACGGTGACGGTTGTAGATGCCAACCGTGAAACCCCGGCTCTCGATGTTAAGAGCCAGGTTCTTACCCATGACCGCTAAACCAACAACACCAATTTGTGCTTTTTGATCAGACATTAAAGTCACTCTCCTCATAAAATTTGTATTTCATTTCACAATGTCCATTATAACAGATAAATACTTGCCTGCAATTAATAAGGGATATAAATTAAAAAGACTTTAAAACTTAACGTTTTAAAGCCTTTTGGTTAATTATTAATGGTTGAGCCGGTAAACCCATTGACGGCCGTCACGAGCCAGCAGTTCATCAGAAGCAGCTGGACCCATTGAACCAGGCGTATAGTTAGGGAATTGTGGCTTTTCGATGTCCCAGAGCTTCCGAATAACATCAACGAACTTCCAAGCATAGGCAATTTCAGCCCATGATGCGAAGTTGGTGTGGTTACCTTCCAGAGCATCGTGGAAGAGACGTTCGTATGGTTCTGGAGCTTCCTTCTTGTCGGAGTCACTTTGCAGGTAGCTCAGGTTAACTGGTTGGGTAGTGAAGCCTTGGCCAGCGCGCTTAGCGTTTAGTTGCAGAGCAAAACCAGACTTAGGTTCAACGAAGATCGTCAGAACGTTAGAGTTCAGGGATTGGTCGCTTTCGTTACGTGGGTCGGCGAAGATGTCGATCAGTGGCTTCTTGAAGACAACGTCGATCCGGGTGAACTTGTCGGCTAACTTCTTACCAGTCCGAACGTAGAATGGCACACCTGACCAGCGGTAGTTGTCAAACAGGAGCTTGGCAGCAACGAAGGTTTCAGTACCAGATTCTGGGTCAACCCCATCAGCGTCACGGTAAGCTTCCGTGCCATTACCAGCATCGTATTGACCACGAACAAAGTTAGCAGCGGCTTCGGATGGAGTGTAAACCCGCAGACTCCGCAGGGCCTTGATCTTTTCAACCCGAACATCAGTGTCAGTGAAGGAAACTGGTTGTTCCATTGCCAATTGGGCAACGATTTGCATGATGTGGTTTTGAACCATGTCACGAAGGGCACCAGAGTTGTCGTAGTAACCGGCACGCTCTTCGACACCCAGCTTTTCACTCAATGTTACTTGGATGTTGTCGATGTAACGGTTGTTCCAGAGAGATTCGATGATCGTGTTACCGAAGCGCAGTGCTTGGATGTTTTGAACCATTTCCTTACCCAAGTAGTGGTCGATCCGGAAGATTTGGTTTTCATCGAAGGTCTTGGAAAGTTCGTCGTTCAGCTTCTTAGCGGAGTCGAAGTCACGACCGAATGGCTTTTCGATAACCAGCCGGTTGAAGCCGTCGTCAGAGAGCAGGCCTTGCTTCTTCAGGTTCAGTGCAATGGTACCGAAGAATTGTGGAGCCATTGACATGTAGAAGAGACGGTTACCATCAGTACCGAATTGCTTGTCCAGTTCAGCGATCCGGTCCTTCAAGATGGTGTAGTGTTCAGGCTTCGTAACGTCGTGAGCCTTGTAGAAGAAATGCTTGGAGAAGTCGGCTGCTTCACCGTTGCGAGTTTCTTCGATGTCCTTGATTGAGTTTTGAACCAACTTTTGGAATTCTTCGTCACTCATTTCGTGACGAGAAGTACCGAGAAGGGCAAAGTGGTCAGCCAAGTAGCCCTTTTGGTAGAGCTTAAAGAGGGCGGTGTACAGCTTACGCTTAGCAAGGTCACCGGTTGCCCCAAATAATGTAATGACAGCTTTATTTTCTGTAGCCAAAAAAGTTCACTCCTTCTGAGATTTCAGAAATTCTATAACGCCCCAATTATATACTTTTCGCGGCTTTTCTGCACTAAAAAAAGGAACCGTTTTCTAGCTAGCGGTATTTTAACTTCAAATGGAATACCGGGATCAAAGGGCGTCATAGAGGCCATTTGTCAAGCGGTTATCATTTAATGGTCTAGAGCAAAAGTTTTTTAGAATTTTTATGTGGGATGACTGCATATAATAGAAAAATCAGCACCAGCGAGATCGCTGATACTGATTTTAATTAAATGTACTGCTTTCGTTCAGCCAGAACACCGCAGACCGTAAAGAAGATCGCGGCAATGGCGATTACCACCAAACTGGCGAACCAGTTATGCGTCTGGGCGTTGAGGTTACCAACGATGATCGGCCCCAATGCAGAGATCAGGTATCCCACGGATTGGACCATTCCAGATAGATTCCGGGTGTCCGCCGCGTTCTTAGTCTTGAGACCAAACAGGGTCATGGCCAGGACGAAGGTGGTTGTGGTCCCCATCCCTAAGAGGAGAGCAATCACGCAGTAGTAAGCAAATGAACTGACGGGGAAGAACATCATGAAAGTTCCCACTAAAGCGGAAATACCAGCGAAAAGCATGATTGGTTGACGATTACTCATCTTAGTAGCGATGATCGGTACTAAGAAGGCGAATGGAATAGAGAAGAGCTGGAGCAGACCAGCAATCAGACTAGCCTGGTCACTGGAAAGTCCGGCATCCATAGCGATGGATGGCAGCCAGGCAACAATGCTATAGAAGACGAAACATTGGCCTCCGAAGAAGAGGAGGAGCCACCAAGCATTCATATTCTTCCACATGTTGGTTCCCTTGGCCGACTCTTCCGCATTGGAAGTACCTCGTTCGTTGTACTTGAGGTTCGGTAACCAGACGATGGCGGCAACCAGGGCGATGGCACTGATGATGGTGACCGCAGTCTGCCAGCTGCTCTGGTGAGTGATCGGCGTGATGGCGTACGCTCCAATGGCCGCAAACAAGGTCATGGCAGTGTTATACATCCCCGTGACGCTCCCGATCTTGTCAGGATACTTGTCAGCGATGATTGCCGGAAGGAGCACGTTAATGCAAGTAATGGCAATTCCGACCATGATGGTTCCGATGATCAGGGAGGTGAAGTTAATGATTCGGAGATAGGAGCCGATGAACATAATCACCATGGCAATTTCCAGGGTCAATTCGTTACCGAATCGTTGAGCGGTTGAGGAAACCACAGCTGATAGGAGGCCAAAGCACAACAGGGGGATGGTCGTCAAAATTCCCAGACTGGTTGGGGCAACCGCAAAGGTGTGGGCGATTTCCTTGATGACTGATGGAATGGCAGTGATTGGCATACGCATGCAGACACCGAGCAAGAGGAGCCCGAAGATGAGCAGTGGGCTATGTTTTTTAACTGCTTTCACGATATATTCTTCCTTCCTTTCGTACTGAGTGTAGGTAAAACATTAAACTAATTAAGCCATACCATTATAGCATAATGTATTTTCAACTATGATTAAATAACGATGAGAGCTCAATGAACCATTTGGCGAAAATTTGACGGAAACCCATTTGAACCATATAATCAACGATGAACATGGGATACGGAGGAAAATCATGACGGCAAAAATATACCCGTACTTAACATTCAAAAACGCGAAGGAGGCTATGGACTACTATGTCCAGGCCTTTGGGGCGGAGATTACGTACCACCAGTCGCTCAATGAGGAACAGGCGGAGAACCTCGGAATGGCTACAGATGATGAGAGTCTCCAGCAGACGACGCTTCGTGGTGAGTTTACAATTGCCGGGCAGAAGATCATTTGCGCGGACGCCACGATGGGGACTCCCCAATCGTCGGCCTTGGTATCAATTATGCTGAACTTTGATGATACGGGGCAGGCTCGTCAGCTGTTTGACCGTTTGGCTGGTTCAGATGACCAAAGAGTGACGGTGCCATTTGGTAACTGGATGTTTAATAGTCAGATGGGCCAGGTTGTCGATAAGTACGGGATTACTTGGTTAATTACTGCGGCCGCCAATTTACCGCAAGAGTAAGTAATAAAAAACCTCTCTGATAAAACAGAGAGGTTTTTTATTACTTAAGCGTTAATCGCATTCCAGCGATCTCGAAGAATAGCGTAGATATGTTCGGCATCACGTGAAGTTCCACGCAATTCATAATCCGCAAGAAAAGGCGCATTGAACTTTTTAGCGTACATTCGAGCAGTGAGGCAGTACTGTTCATTAAAGTTTCGGTTGCCGCTACCGACCACGCCGACGCAGTATTTGGCATTATTGCCGGACGCAATGTACTCACCGAGGGCATTGGTCATAATTTCAGTGAACCCAGAATCGATTCCGTTACCCCCGGTCAGGTAGGTAGGCACGAAGGCGAAGAAGGGTTCTTTTTCGTCTTCCGGCATTGTTTGGTCACTGATTTCTTTGGAGGTGATGAGGGGGTTGTCCTCATTGAAGGCATGTTGCTGTTCAGCGTACGCACTAAGGCGCTTGATGAACGCTCGCGTATTTCCCTCAATAGAGGTGTAGATGATGTTAATTGGAGCCATTGGCTAATACTTCTTTCTAATATTCATTCTAAAAGCTAGATTCTGATCAATTATACTACATTTATGCGGCTAACAATTAGTCAGTCGTGTTACGTTTGGCATAATAAATTTAGGTAAAACAGTTTTGTAAAGACGCTCCCGTTGACTGGGATAAGATGCTAAAATTAATGGAGAGTAGAGAGAAATAAGGGGAGTGGGAAGTTGAGTAGAATTAGCTTAAGTAACCTGACGTTCGAGGCTAAATCTGGCGATCAACTTGAGAATGTTTCGATGGAGTTGACATCGCCGCAGATGGTTGCCATTTGTAGCAATGATGATGGAGCAACTGCATCGCTTGAACAATTGATTGTCGGTGCGGGCAAGGTCTTGGATGGGGATGTAACTGTTAATGGTCAAGATCTGAAATACATTCGTCGTCATCATGACAATATAATTGCCAATCTGGCGGAGATTAACCTGCGTGGGCGGACGGTTGAAAAGGCAATTCAAAAGGCCTGTCGCCACCAAGATGGGTCTCTGAGCTTGGATGCTACGTTACAGATGCTTCAGCCGCTGAATATCCAGTCAGAAACCAAACTTGCCGACCTCAATGACAATCAACAGCAGGAACTGAAATTAATCATTATGTTGGCTCTACGGCGGTCGATCGTCGTCTTAGATCAGGGACTTGACCAACTGTCGGAACAGGCACGATTAACGATGGGACAGCTGCTTAAGGATTACACTCAAAAGACCGATTCGCTGGTCCTCTTCACTAGTGAGAATGTTTCGACCATGATGCGGTTTGCCGATGTGATCTACTACTTCAACGGAAGCCACCTGACCTCTGTACGGGCACTTCACTTGGGCGATGGTGTTGACTGTACGGTTACCGTGACCGGAACAGGCCTCCCGGTGGAGATGGCCGTCCGAATGGGAGCCCACATGTTAGAAGAGGCGCCGAATGAGACCCGGTTCCTTTACACCGGTAATATTCAGGCTCTCCTGCCGCTACTTGAGCAGAGTACGATCACCGATGTGCGGATTGAGGACGCTACCGTTGAAGATGAACTGATGGCCTACTAGAAAGGAAATACAATGGCACGAATTGTAGTAATTAGCCGTCGCCATGATCGCTTGGCCCGGCTAATCATGGAAAATTCATATGCAGCCGTCGCCGCAAACAATTTTGATGTTGAACTGGAAGCAGGCGATATTCTTTGTTGGCTTCCGCAGGCTGGGGATCCGGTTGACGATGAGGTTCAACAGCTGGCGGACCTGGTCGATCGTTCCCTCTTTCCCCCGCAGAAAATTGTGATGCTCTCGATTGCCGGAACGGCTGATGATGCGGATGAGGCCCAACTCAAGCACTGGTACGGTAAAAGAGCGATGCAAGAAGTCTGGGCATACCAGTACGCAATCAAGATGATTGATGAATTGGAGCTACCGTATGTTGTGGTTCGAGCATTGCCACTAGGAAAAGGCATCGCTCAGACCCAGATAGTGGATGAGGGCCAGCCACTATCAGGTGAGAATATTAGCGAAGAGCAATTAGCCACGGTCCTGGAAACGGCCTTGACGACCGGAAAGTTTGATAACCATTCGATTGGCGTTATGCCAAGTAAGTGAAATGAGGTAACAACATGAAAGAGATAACAGATTACCAACACTGGAAAGAAACAGTTCAACATGTTCACCTACCACGCTGGAAAGAACTGCCGACATTGGGTCTCTATGTAGATCAGGTGGTAACAGTAGTTAACGAGCAATTGGCTAGTTTTGACGTCGAACCACTGACCAAGGCGATGGTCAATAATTATGTTAAAAAGAAGGTCATTCAAGCACCGATCAAGAAAAAATACGCCGTTAATCAGCTGGTTGACCTACTACTGATTGGTTTCTTCAAAGTTAGTTTTAACATCGATGATATTCGTGCGGGGATTGCCCAGCTGACGATCAATACCTATCCGCAGCAGGCCTATGATCACTTTGCTGCGGTCCTGGAATCAATCTTGACTAGTCAACCGGTTGCCGATGACATTAAGATTGATCCTGCTAACCAAGAATTGATGGATTCAGCGATCAAGGCTGTATTAGCGCACCTCAAGGCTGAGCACATCTTCGCCGATATGCGGCGCCAGCAAAAGCCGTTGAAGGTTGAAAAGGGATAAGAAAAAGGGGCGTCTAGGTCAGGCACCCCTTTTATTGAATTTCGATTTTTGTTGCAATTGCAACAAATAGTGATATTATATGGACAAGGAGTTTTACCATGATCGATATTTTACGGGAAGTTGGGATGATTGAGCGGGCACTGGATTCAATGTCAAACATTGAGTTTAAGCAGATCGGCCTAGCACGAGGCCAGTATCTTTACGTTGTCCGAATCTACGAACACCCGGGGATCATCTCAGAACAGTTGTCAAATTTGATAAAAGTTGATCGGACCACAATTGCTCGCGCCGTCAAGAAGCTCGAGCAGAAGGGGTTCATTGAGCGACGTAGTGACCCGCAAAACAAGAAGATCAAGCGCCTATTCGTTACCGAGAAGGGGAAGGAGATTTATCCCTTCATCATTCGGGAAAATCAACACTCTAATGCGGTAGCACTCCATGGCTTTACTGATGAAGAAGCACAGCAGGTCCATGACTACCTGGTCCGCGTTCGCCATAACATCGATGGCGACTGGGACCTGGTTAAGCATGGTGGCAAGCGAGAATACTAGGAGGCTTTTGAAGATGGACAAAGTTATTGTTGACCAGAGTTTTTGGGACCTTTTTCCGGATGCTCAAGTAAATATTTTATATGCCAATGGGATTGATAACCACGATACGGACAAGAATCTAGCTGAACGGCGTGAGATGCTTGCCAATGCGACTAAGGAAGCAGGAAAGTTTTTGACCAATGAAACTTTTCGCCTGAATCCGGTGGTTGACGAATGGCGGAAGGCCTACCAACAGTTCAAGAAGAAGAAGGGCGCCCGGGCCTCGGTCGAAGCATTACTGAAGCGGGTTAACCAGGGCCGGACTTTTGACCCAATTGATCCGATGGTGGATATCTACAATAGTATTTCCATGACCTACGGGGTTCCGGTCGGCATGGAGGACCGCGATAAGATCAAGGGCGCTATGCACCTTGGCCAGGTTGAAGGTGGCCAGGCCTTTCGTCCAGTCGGGGCCGATGAGGATGAACCGACCCTGCCTGGTGAAGTTTGCTACTACGATGAGGAAGGGGCAGTATGTCGGTGCTTGAACTGGCGTGACGCCCAGCGGACGATGCTGACGGCGGACTCCCAAAATGTCGTGGCAGTCATTGAATCAGTGAACGCTGACCAGGCTGCCCGTGCTGATGAGGCGATGGAAGAATTGCGTAAGCTGATTAACAAGCACTTTGGCGTGGAACCAACCCAGGTTTACCACCTGACGAAGGACAACCCGGTTGCTGAGGTGCCAGCTGATATGCAATAGTCCCTGTCGGCATGAGAGGAGATTATTATGCGAAAGGACATTATCACTGATCATGCTAAGCTTTCCTGGATCCTTGACCAGTGCCAGATCCTACACCTGGGATTGACCAATCAGCACGGTTCCTATGTTGTACCGGTGCACTATGGTTATCAGGAAGGTCCGGATGGTCATTACACAATCTATATTCATGGTACGGGGGATGGCGAGAAGGCCGCCGCACTGAATGCTGGAAAAGTAATTGGCTTTGAGACGGACCATGGTCACGAAAATTTGATTTATACCCCACCGCGGGCCGGTGATTTTAGTCCATCATTCATGAGTGTGATTGGTAATGGGATCCCACGATCACTGACCGATCCACAGGAGAAATTGTTTGCTCTGCGGACGATCATCCATCATTATGTTAATACAATCCCAGTTGCTATTGCAGCCAAGGATGTCAAGGGTGTGCCGACGTGGGCAATTGATGTACAGAATATTACGGGACGGGTTCACCATCCTACCAAAGAATGGTCGATCGCCCTGGGATTGCCGTTGGAAGAACGTCACGGCAAACACTACGAAGATGGGGCGGTGGTCAGCGATGATACCGACTACCAAGAGAACGATCAGGCTGATCCGGACGCAACGACTGGTGCTTCAAAAAAACAATAGTAATAAAAAGAGCCACATTATGTGGCTCTTTTTATTACTATTGTTTAGCCTTTCTACGGCGCCGTTGAACGTCTTCGGCTACTAGCTTATAAATTGCAGCAAACAGCGGCACGGTGAGCATCATCCCTAAGATCCCGGTAATTCCCCCACCGACAATGACGGCGGCGAATACCCAGACACTAGGTAAACCAATGCTCTTGCCAACAACCAGGGGATAGGTGACCCGGTTATCAAACTGCTGAAGGACGATGATGAAGATCAAGAAGATCAGGGCCTTGAACGGGGAAACGGCAAAGATCAGAACAACCCCAACGCTAGCGCCCAGGATGGCCCCGATGATCGGGATCAGGGCGCCAAAGAAAGTGACAACCCCGATCATGGAGGCATAAGGAATCCCAAGGAGCTTCATCCCGATAAAGCAGGCAACTCCCAGGATGGCAGCGTCCTTGCACTGGCCGACGATGTAGTTGCTGTAACTATCGTCGAAAGTCTTGATGACGTGCATAAATGGGTGCTTGATCTTGCTGAAATAGGTGTCCATCACTTTATTAAACTGGCGGGCCAGCATTTCCTTGTAGATCAGGAGGTAGATCGAGAAGAAGAAAGCAATCACTGCCGTCGTCGTGGCGGAGACGATCGAGCTGGCGGTTGACATGACGGTCTTCATGGTACCGCCGACGCCATAGCCGATGTATTTACCGACCTTGTTCCAGTTGAAGTGCTTAGGGTCAAAATTCTTCCAGAAATCCTTGAAGCTGCTGTTCTCCTGAATAGTATTGATCAGGTGGTTAATGACCCGGCTATGGTTGGAGATCAAGAGCCGGACACAGCTGACGATCTCAGGAATCACTAGCCGAATGACCAGCGCCACGATAATAATGATCGATAGATATGACAGGACAATACTGACGGCCCTTTTGAAACGCCGTGCTTTGGGACTGGGGAAGAGCCGGAGATAGAGGTGCTCATACTGGCGGAGGATGAGGTTGACGATATAGGCAACCACACAGCCGATCAAGAGGGGCATTGCTGCTCCCAGGATTGTCTTCAGAAACTTGGCGACGGCTCCCCAGTAGGTGACCGCCAGAAAGAGGAGGAAGAAGGCCAAGACGAGTGAGAGATGACGACGATGAATATGTATTTTCACACTATTCCTCCTTTAACTGATGATAGAGGTTTACTAAGTAGCGGTGGCTGGCTATCTGTTCGACACAATTGTTCTGGTCTTTCAGGTTGATCTCGTAGATGCTGGTTGCGTTGGAATTGAGCAGGGGCAGAACCTGAGCCCAGTCAATCTTTCCGGTCCCCAACTGGAGGCTGTCATGGGTTTGACCCAGCGAGTCCACCAGGTGGTAGTGAACAACGTCAGGTGCCAGGTGCTTTAGCGAACGCTGAAGGCCCGCGTTGTCACCGTGGAGCTCGATGAAGCAATGGGAGGTGTCGAAAGCCAACCGGTAGTGGTGGGCCAGGATCTCATCTTCCTGGTCCGGGTGTCCGTAGGCAAATACTGGGGCGATGGAATTTTCAAACATGATATGATCACCGCCCTCATCTTTAAATCGATCCAGCCGGTCGTATACCGCCTGGCGGGCAGCTTTAACACTGGGGTAAAGGTCAACCATGTGTTGAACCTCAGCTCCGGAGTATCCGCCATGAATCAGAACCTGAACGTTGAGATCGTGCCCTAAGCGGATTAACCGTTCGGTAGTGGTTTCGATGAACCGGTAGAGACCCGGGTAATACTTTTCTGGAGCCACAACGTCAGAATGGTAATTTTCGAACTTCATCGGGTGGTGGAGAACAATCTGTGAGATCCCGCGTGATTGCACGTATTGGACGGCATCATAGAGACGCTTGTAACCGTCAGTGGTGAAGTCGCTTCCTGCGGTGTAAAATTCGTAAACCGTTGGCTGATATTGCAGGCGGTCGTCAATCTGTGTGCGATCGCTACTACCCTTGAGACCGAGAATTGGTTGATACATTGTTAATAGGACTCCTTCGTTAGAGATTATTTATCTCAATAATAGCAGATTTTGGTGTGGTAAGATTATGTTTGTGAAATTGAGAGGAAGTGAAAATTGTGCCGGATAATTGGCCACAACAGCCGTTGATCTTAACACCACAACTCCCGTTAGCGTGGGGTGCCAGCTACTGGTGCCTTGACATGATGCTTAAGGGATGTCAGTTGTCGGTTGTCGCACCGCGTGATGACCAGGTGGAATTAGCATTGATGCTCGGGTTGTGTTGGGTCATGGCAGAGTCCTATAACCAATTGCTGATTTATCGGTATGTTCCTGGACTTGCTGCTGGGCGAAACCGGATCTTGGCGATCGTCCACGCCTTGGTCCTGATCTGTACGATTGTACTAGCATGGGGGAAGCCGGCAATCGTCCTGTTTCCCCGTCAGTACTCACCATTGGTAATTCTCCTGTTGATTCTGGCTTTTGTCCTGGCTGGCCTGGGTAACTATTTTGTGGATTGCGTCCAACAGGTACCGGATCGGCTGTCGCTGTGGCTTGGCCCGGTAACCATGGCTGTTATGACGGTGGCCGTTCCCATGTTTTTTAACGTACGTCCTCGATGGGGATGGTTGCTGGCGCTAATTATGATAGCGGGAATCCAGGCGGTCTATTTTTGGCAGCTTCCCCGGATCATGGTAACGGTGATGGCTAAACGGAGTGCTCTCTACAACATGTTGGTAGGAGCGGAGATAGCGGCATTGTTCTCAAGCTTGCCTTTGGGTATTATTAGCTGTTACCAGCGCTAGGTGCAGGACATTCTCAGCCGTTTAAGTGTTTGTTGGGGGAGTACCGGTGTTTTCTTAGGAATCGGGGCCATGGTAATCGTCGCCTGCCAACGCTATCATAACGATTTTCGCTATGGGCACGCGGTCAATCACGAAGATTGGTTTGTTGCGGTGGGGGCCCTGTGCTGGGTCGGCATTTTGGTTGGATTGATCTTGGTGCTATAAATAACTTATCTTAGATAATAAAAAATGCTCTGTGCGAAATCCACATTAGGAACTTCGTACAGAGCATTTTTACAGTATTTTTAATTATTAAAGGTTCTTATCCATAATAAAGGTCAGCTTGGAGAGCTCCAGCCCGTGCATGATCAGTTGGGCCATCAGAGCCTTAGTCCGCTTGGCCATCTCGGCGACCATCTTGTGAGATTCCGTGCTCAGGAACTCACTGGCCTGCTTGGCGTCCATTCCTTCTACCTGAGGAGCGGTTTGGTTGACCCACCGGTAGAGGTATTCACGAGCGTCCTTTAAGTAGTCCAGGTCTTCCTTGGAGAACTCGGCGTGGTGGGATTCCACGATCATTGACAGGGCCCGGTACATCCAATAGGCACTCTTCAGGTTCATGTCGAGCTTCATTGGGGTTTCCCGGTATGAAACGTCGATATCATCCGCGTTACCGAAGAATGGTACGTATGGGGTGAAGGCTGGGACCCCGAAGCTCATCCACAGAATGGTAGATGCGGCCTCTGGAAGGTCAGGGCGTACCTGGAGAACGTGAGAGTTCTGGGTCCGGTTAAGGGAGATTGGCCGGAAGAGGTGCTTTTCTTCATCCGTGCCATGACCCAGCGGATCATAAGGAGTGCCCTGGTAGTGGCTGCTGAGAACCTTTTCGACATCCTCTAAGGCAATCTTATGATCGGTCCGCATGATAAATGGCAGGTCGAAGTCCAATGGATCCTGTTCAACACTTGGGTTGAGCAGCTTGTGACCGTACCATTGCCGTGGCGTGTTGTAGTGTTGGTCGAAGACATCCGCGGTTCCGAAGATGTGGCGGAAATCCCAACCATGCTTGTCGGGGTTGAGGTGGTTGGATTCGACAAACTCTTGAATACCGTCGGACCACATGAAGTTGTCAGTGTCGTCAAAGTCGACTTGCTGGATGGCAATCCGGTTCCCGGTGACTGCGTAGGCGTCGTCCGGGATCCGTTCGGCAACCCAGTGGTGCCCAGTGACGATTTCCATGTACCAGATGTCATTCTTGTCGGAGAAGATGACCCCGTTACCTTCAGCGGAACCATACTTCTTAACCAATTCACCGAGGTAACGAACCCCATCCTTGGCACTATCAATGAATGGCAGGGTGGCAGCCACGATCAGGTCTTCGTTGATCCCACTCTCTGTGTTCAGGGGGTCGCAGGCAAGGACCCGTTCGTTGGCGTAGACACTTTCTGTGGCGCTCATACCGACGTTCTTCTCATTGAAACCACTCTCGTCGAAGACCCCTTCGTGAACGTAGTCGATGTTTGGCGTTCCCTGGTAGCGATAGCCATCAGCGGGACGGTCAACCACGCACTTATTCAGGTAAGCCTTCACCTGGTTAGGGTGGTTGTGGTATGCCGGGTAGACAACCAGTTTCATTGGGTTAAGGGGGCCAAAGGTATCATCGTTCCGGGCGGCCATGGTGGAACCATCGATGGTGGCGTCCTTACCAACTAACACCGTCGTGCAGGCGGACAGGTTTTTCTTCATTTCTTCAGAACCTTTCTAAAAAATCTTAAGTTACAAATTATATTTTAAACGTCTATTAATGGGTGGTCAATCTAATCACTGTTGCTCCAGGTCGGCGAACGTGGCGTGAACCAGGTTTGCCAGATCCTGGGCGTTGACCTTCACCGACCGGCCAATCTTACCAGAGGAAACATAGATGTCCCCCTGCTCCTGAGCGGCGTTGTCGATAAAAATCGGGTAATGGTGCTTTTCATAGATGCCGACAGGGGTGTTGGCGCCGTGGACGTAGCCAGTTGTCTTCAGCAGGTTCTTAAGTGGGACCATGTCGACCTTCTTGTTCCCGGAGACCTTGGCCAGCTTCTTCTCGTCGAGGTGGGTATCAATTGGGACGACCCCGACCAGCGGCCCTGTGGTTGGCCCGGATAAGACGAGGGTCTTGTAGATATTGTGTTCGTCAATGCCAGTGTGGTCGACGGTCATTGTCCGAACATCCCCGTCCTGATGGGTTGGAAATTCCTTTTGTTCATAGGCGATGTGGTTCTTGTCCAGGATCTGTTCGACCTGGGTCTTCTTCAACTTGCTTTTCTTGTTTTTCTTACTCATTTGCTACTGAGTCCTTTCATTTCTATTTCTGGAACGGACCAATTTTTGACGATAAGGTACCAATTTTGGCAGGTTCTGTTATACTGGAAGTGAAGTTAATCGTTAAAATTAATCTATAATGGTCCGAGGAGTTAATTAGATGGCAGATTTAGTATATCGCTCAGTGATGCGTGATATAAAACAAAAAATCCTGAAAAATCAGTATCCGGGGATGCGGCTCCCGGATGAGCGGACCCTCAGTGAGGACTACGGAGTTAGTCGAAGCTCAATTAAGCGAGCACTAGGGGTTCTTGCTCAACAAGGGATCATCTTCAAAAAGCGAGGGTCAGGGACCTTCATTAACCCGCTGTACCTGAAAAACCGGTCGCTCTTCCATTATGAAGGCAGCAACCTGGGGGTCACGGATAGTTTCCAGCTTGATGGCAAGAAGCAAAGCATCAAGCTGCTCGACTACCAGGTGGTCCCGGCCAATCCTGATATCCAGGAGGAGCTCTTTCTTAATGATAATGATTTTGTCTACCAAATCAAACGGCTGCGGCTGATTGATCAGCAGCCCTTCATGATCGAGACGGGGTTTATTCCGATCAAGATCATTCCGACCTTATCACCAGCCATCGTTGATAACTCAATTTTCAATTACCTGGAGGAGAGTAAGGGCAAGCGGGTCACCAAGTCATTCATGACCATCAGTGTGGCCCCATCGGATGAAAACGATCAGCGCCTGTTGGGACTCAAAACTACGGAGCCGGTTGGCCTGATGGGTGGGGTCTTCTTCCTCGATGACGGAACGCCGTTTGAGGTTTCGAACATGCGAATTCACTATCAGTACATGAAGTACAGTACCTTTGTCAACCTAGATCAGGAACGCTAATATATGTTAAAACGCCTTCCGCGGCTCGAGATGAGCACGGGAGACGTTTGTTTTTGGTTAACCGTTTGTCAGGTGCCGGTGAATGCCCAGCAGGTCCTTGAATTTGACCCAAGCCAGGTGAAAGCTAAAGGCCGACAGGAAGGCCAGCCCCACCGTTAAGAAGATCAGCAGGGGGAAGAGAATCATGAGTGGCAAGTGCAGCGGCTTCAAGAGTTTACAGCACCAGTAGAGCCAGAAAACGTGGGAGAGATAGGCTCGGTGAGCATAGAGGGCGATCCAGTGCACCATCGGCAGCCACTGGTTACGGTATTTTTGCATGTATAATGCGAAGGTCGCAATCAGGCCAATCGTGGCGAGGTTGTAGAAAATCATCGACGGCAGGTAGTAAGGGGCGTTAGTGAGCCGTACCGGGATCCCATAACTGAAGAAGTTGAGGGTGACATAGTAGAAGAGGGCCAGCCAGATGACAACCTGACTCAGCCAGTGCTGCTTAAGAAATTCTGATAGTTTAGGGTAACACTGCCAGAGGACCGTCCCCGCAGTGGCAAAGATCAGGAAACTTGGAAAGACCCGATCGAGCAGGTACCAGCGTTGGGCGTCCGGTCCGTGGAAGACCCGGAGCGCGTAGGTTAGGTGCCAGCTGAACTCAAAGATCAGGACCAGGGTGAAGGCAACTAAGGCGCGTACTGGCCGGTGGTTGATCCAGCGGGCGAGCATCCAGAAGAACGGCATGATAATGATGAACTGGAGCATCATCACGTTGTACCAGAGGTGGGGGGCCGCATTTCCGTTGATGAACTGCCAGGCAAAACCGGTCCAATTATGGTAGTGACCGTGCTGTTGCAATTGGGGTAGAAATAACAGATAGACCGTCGTCCAGAGAATCGAGGGGACAAACAGAACATGCCAACGGTTACGCATGAAGCGCGGGTAGTTGCGCCAGGTAGCGTGGGGGTGGGTTCTGATGGTCGAGAATAGGATCCCAAAGATGAAGGCGGATGCACTAAACTTAGCTAGCTCATAGAAACCGCCCAGAAAAAACTGCTGGCCAATTGGGGGCTGGGCCTGCATCAGAAAGGTGATGACTGATTGAATCATCACCGTAGTGACCGCAAACATTTTCTCAAAATCACCGATATCAGCCCTGCTGGTTGAACCTAAATGCTCCACAATAATCATGCCTTTCTTTAGTCTAGGTTCGATTTTAGCATTATTGCGGGCTTTTATTAAATAGGGAAAGCAGTCGGACCTAACCGCTTAAGAAAGTGAGCTTGTTAGGGATGAAGGCAAGGATAACCGACCGGAAAAGTAAAGAAATTATTAATTGGACCGTATCAATTTTCAAAAAGGTTGACTTTAAATAAAAACAGGTTATCATAAAGAATGTAAATTGAATGATTTACGTTAGTTGTTTGAATTACACGAACGTATTTATTTATTCAGAAGGAGTGTATTTTTGATGGCAGTAGATTACGATTCCAAGCAATACTTGGAAAGTGTTGACGCTTACTGGCGCGCCGCTAACTACCTGAGTGCCGGTACCCTGTTCTTAATGGACGACCCACTGTTACGTCGGCCATTAAAGGCTGAAGACGTTAAGCCTAAGCCAATTGGTCACTGGGGTACTATTGTTCCACAAAACTTCATTTACGCCCACTTAAACCGGGTTATTAAGAAGTACGGTCTGGACATGTTCTACATTGAAGGTTCAGGTCACGGTGGCCAAGTTATGATGAACAACTCTTACTTGGATGGTTCATACACTGAAATTTACCCTGAATTTACTCAGGATGAAAAGGGTATGGCTAAGCTGTTCAAGCACTTCAGTTTCCCAGGTGGAACTGCTTCACACGCCGCACCAGAAGTTCCTGGTTCTATCCACGAAGGTGGGGAATTAGGTTACTCCCTTTCCCACGGTGTTGGTGCTATCTTAGATAACCCAGATGTTATCGCTGCTGTTGAAATCGGTGATGGTGAAGCTGAAACTGGTCCATTGGCTGCTTCATGGTTCTCAGACAAGTTCATCAACCCAATCAAGGATGGTGCGGTATTACCAATCATCCAAGTTAACGGATTCAAGATTTCTAACCCTACTATCCTTTCACGGATGAGCGACGAAGAACTTACTAAGTACTTCGAAGGTATGGGCTGGAAGCCATACTTCGTTTCCG
>CAMCCW010000018.1 GCA_945873395.1 uncultured Lactobacillus sp.
AGAACTTACTAAGTACTTCGAAGGTATGGGCTGGAAGCCATACTTCGTTTCCGCATACAAGGAAGCTGACCGTGACGGTGAATTCAGTGGCTACAAAGACCACATGGAAGTTCACGAAGAAATGGCTAAGACCATGGACAAGGTTATCGAAGATATCAAGGCTATCCAAAAGAACGCCCGTGAAAACAACGATGACTCTCTGCCACAATGGCCAATGATTATCTTCCGGGTTCCAAAGGGCTGGACTGGTCCAAAGAAGGACTTGGATGGTAACCCAATCGAAAACTCATTCCGTGCTCACCAGATTCCTATTCCGGTATCTCAAGATGACATGGAACACAAGGACATGCTTGTTGACTGGATGAAGTCTTACAAGCCAGACGAACTGTTCGACGAAAATGGTCACCCAGTTGCTCTGGTTGAAGAAAACACTCCAGATGGTGACAAGCGGATGGCTATGAACCCAATCACTAATGGTGGTAAGGATCCTAAGCCTCTTATCCTGCCTAACTACCGTGACTTCGCTGTTGATGTTCAAAAGCCAGGTACGGTTATTAAGCAAGACATGCTTGAATGGGGTAAGTACCTCAGCAAGATGGCAGAACTGAACCCAGATACTTTCCGTGGCTTCGGTCCTGATGAATCCAAGTCTAACCGGCTCTACGATCTTCTTGACAACGACAAGCGTCAATGGATGGAAGGTATTCACGAACCAAACGACGAAGACCTTGCTCACTCTGGTCGTGTTATCGACTCACAACTTTCCGAACACCAAGCAGAAGGTTTCCTTGAAGGTTACACTCTGACTGGTCGTCACGGATTCTTCGCAACCTACGAATCATTCGGTCGTGTTGTTGACTCCATGCTGACTCAACACATGAAGTGGTTACGGAAGGCCAAGGATCTTTACTGGCGTAAGCAATACCCAGCACTGAACTTCGTTGATACTTCAACTGTCTTCCAGCAAGACCACAACGGTTACACTCACCAAGATCCAGGTCTGTTGACTCACATGTTCGAAAAGGAACGTCCAGACCTCGTTAAGGAATACCTGCCAGCTGATACTAACTCACTGATGGCTGTTTCTAACAAGGCCTTCAACGACCAAGAATGCATCAACATCTTCGTAACTTCCAAGCACCCACGTGCACAATGGTTCTCCATTGACGAAGCTACTGAATTGGTTGACAACGGTCTTGGCTACATTGACTGGGCTTCTACTGACCAAGGTAGTGAACCAGATGTTGTCTTCGCTTCTGCTGGTACTGAACCAACTGAAGAAGCTCTTGCCGCTATCGACATTCTTCACGACAACTTCCCTGAACTGAAGATTCGTTACATCAACATCATCGAAATCATGAAGTTGATGAAGACTGACAAGAACCCAGAAGGCTTAACTGACGCTGAATTCAACCGTTACTTCACTACGGACAAGCCAGTTATCTTCGCATGGCACGGTTTCCGTGACATGATCCAAGCTTTGTTCTTCGACCGTGCTAACCGGAACGTTCACATCCACTCATACGAAGAAAATGGTGACATCACTACGCCATTCGACATGCGTGTACTGAACGAACTTGACCGGTTCCACCTTGCTAAGGACGCTATCCAAAGCGTACCTGGCTACGAACAGAAGAGTGCTGCATTTGTTGCCAAGATGGACAACATGATCAACAAGCACAACCACTACATCCGTTCAGAAGGTAAGGACTTACCAGAAGTTACTAACTGGACTTGGAAGGGTCTTAAGTAATCGACTGCTGATTACTAAATAAACACTCATAAATAAAAGAGAGGACGTTAATTTAACGCCCTCTTTTTTATTGGGTTATGATAAAAGCCGCTTTCCCTAATTACTGAGGGGAAAGCGGCTTTTTAGGTAAATAGATTTATTTCTTAGGAACGATGATCCGCTGTTCGAAGTAGTGGTCCTTGGAACTGCGGTCGTTGCTGGCCCCCGGATAACGGGCCAGGATGATCTGGAGGTTGCGTAGACCTAGGTGGTGATTTCTCCCCAGGGTAACCGTGTGCGCGATGTTTGAAAGCTGATTGAGGTCGACCTTGGCCTGGGCAGTCGAGTTACCGATGACGATGAACTGGGCAAATTTGTTTTCATAGAGACTAAAGTTAACCAACTTTTTTTCTGACTTTTCGGCCGCCGTGATGGCGTTGTCGAAGAGAATGGTGATGATTCTGATTGCATCCACCTGCTGGAGGGTTTGGGTAAGCTGGATGGGATCAGCAATCTCAATTTCCAGGTTGATTCCCTTATCCATGGCCCCCGAGATCTTGTTATAGACAACGGCCTTAATGCCGGAATCCTTGATGTTCTTGAGAGGACCAATGATACCAGTGGGTACCTTGATGTCACGCTGGGTAGCCTGAGTCAGGTGGTTCAGGGCTCGCTTAGCATAGTCGAGGTTGTTGGTCGAAAGAGCGCTGTTAAGACTGTAGAGGATGTTCTGGTAATCGTGACGGAAGCGGCGCAGGTCATCGGTCATCACTTCGAGCTGACTGGTGTATTTAGCCAGATTAGCCAAACGGTATTCAGCGGCGTCGGCCCGATCACGGTTGGCGAGATACTTACTTGTCATTGCCATTGCTATCAAGACGATGGCAAAGTAGCCGATGCAGATGGCTAGGTAGACCAGGTAGTTGACGACCGGTGGGGCACTCTCAGGGAGTACCGGTGGCAGCATCAACCGTCGATTATATTTAGTATAGTAGAGGAAGTATGCGATGGGAAGGAAGGCCAGACCAAATAGCCATTCGGTTAAGAGATGACCATTTCGTAACCGATTGAGGTAGCGGTTAAAGAAGGGACGGCTTGTGTGGATGATGGGCAGTGCTACCCCATAGCATATAAGGATGCCGGTATTCGTGATGAGATAGTAGATATTGGTGTTGGGCAGCATGGTAATCTCAAAGAGGGCGATAAGTCCGGATACAATAGTTTGGGTAAAGTAGTAGACTAACATGCTGTAGCCAAACCCGGCAAAAAGATCGGTAAGGGAACCGGTGCCGTGGTCGACCAAGAAATAAATGAGAGCGACTGTAATAATAAGCCAGATTAGGTCGTTTAAGAAAGCAAAAAATGGTAAGAAGAGGGCACCGATGGCAATGATTAAGTAGAAATAATACGGGATCCTGTGCAATCGAAGATGTTTGTAGGTGCCGAGAAAAAAGATTGGGTAAAATACACAAGTCTTAATTGCCCAGATAATGAGATAACTAAATGATGGGGTTAGGGTAAACGGGTTAATTAGGTTAAAATAAATCATGCCAAAACTACCTTTATGAGGATTATTGTATACTTATGCCATACATTTAATTTGGGGAGAAATCACAATGAAAGATAATGAGCTAAGCATCACTTGCCCTAATTGCGGCAAGCTAAACGTGATCGGGAGTAAATGCTGCAGTAATTGCGGACAGCCCTTACCCGTCCAGAAACAGTGGGAAGGCCAGCAGCATCGGCCACTGTCAAAACGGGTGGTCGGGGTGATCCTAACTGTTGCTGCAGTATTAGCAATCGGTTTACTTGGTCTTATTATCCAGCATAACCAAGTACTATCTTATACAACATTTTTAAATGAGGCGCCACAGAAAGTAATATTTTATGATGTACATCGCCATCCTGTTAAAACACTTTACTTGATTGGTGACCGCCGTAAGAAAACCAATGAGGGGATTCAGGGAACCTTAGTGATATCTAAAAAGGTTCGTATTGATAAGAACTACCGCTCTTTGAAACCAGTTCATTATACTGATAATCGGCAACATGGTCTACTGGAGGTTCAATCTGATCCAGTAATGAAGTTTTATTACCCTAGTCGAAGTGGAAAGTTGAAATTGAACGGTCGATGTGAAATTGTTGGGCACCCAGAAATTAAGTACTTCAGCTGGCAGGGAACCAGCGGCGGGGTAACTAAATAATCTTGAGGGGACCTTCAAGAGCCTTTAACCGTGCAAAAAGGAGCTTGGTCCGCAACCGAGAAAATGGATAGTCCTGATCGTTATCCTGGAAGCGCAAGGTATGATGTTTAAGATCGACGGAAATAACCTTAAGTGGGTTGATCAGGTAGTGCCGGTGCGCCCTAAAGAGAACCTTAAACTACTTTTCAAGTTCATTGAGAGTAGCGTTAATGGTGAGGATTTGGCTATCGGTGGTGTGCAGAAGCGACTGGTGCGAGTTATTTGGATTTGGCTCGAAGTAATAGATGTTGCCCAGATCTTCTTTTAAGTATCCGGCGCTTGTTTTAAGCGTTAGCCATTGGACAGGCTGTTGTTGGTGCTGTTTCTTGATGATAAACACAAAGTCATCTTTAAGTTTATCTGCAATGTTATCATGGTCCTTAGCAATGAAGTCGAGTGCCTCGCTTTTGAACTTATAAGTAGTAGGCAGGAACTCGTCATGGACAGTGATGAAAATAATCGTCGCAAAGGCATCATGTTGCCGAATTTGCTGGCTGACTTGGAGGCCAGCTTTTTTATTACCGGCAATTTGAATATCAAGTAGGAAAACGTTGTCGATGCTTGGCTCGGGAAGCTTATCCATCAATGAATCAACATCGGTAAAGGGAAGAATGTTCATTTCAGAAATCTTCAGTTCTGTCTGAATTTTGCGTAAGGTTTGTTCGAGATAGCGCTGTTCGATCCATTTGTCTTCTAGAATAAAAACGTTCATTAATTAATCTCCCTTTAAAACTGTTTACTAATCATGATAATGGCAATGTCACCAAATCATCAATGCTTCAGTATTTTATCTGTCATTATGTGTCTTTGACTGAAATAAACGTCATTTAACTGAAAATTAGCGGTCACAAGAGGCATCCAGGTAGGCGGGAAAACTATGCTATAATTAGCAGTTGCTGATATTAACGTAGAGGAGAAATTGGAATGAATTCACTGAAAAAAGCGAGTAAGACCTACTTAACAATTGGGTCGTTAATCTTTGGAATGATTTTTGGGGCCGGAAACCTGGTTTTCCCGGTTCACCTGGGCCAGCTAGCCGGGCATAACTGGCTACCGGCTGCCATTGGTTTCATTGTCTCAGGGGTATTCCTGCCCCTTTTTGCATTGCTGGCAATCAGTATTACCAGGTCTCGGGGGCTCTTTGAACTGGCTTTGCCGGTGGGACCATGGTTTGCTCTGATCTTCCTAGTCCTGGTTCACGCCACAATTGGCCCGCTCTGTGCTACACCGCGTTCGGCCACGGTGCCATATGCAATTGGGGTGGCACCTTACCTTAGTACGACCATGCAGCCATGGGGCTTGGCAATCTACACGGGGCTCTTCTTTCTACTGGTGTACTTTTTTGCTACGCGGGAAGGAAAGATCACGGAGATTATCGGGAAAGTGCTCAACCCGATCTTTTTAGTGATGCTCTTTGTGATTTTCTTCATGGCCTTCATCCGGCCGATGGGGAGCCTGCACGCACCTAAGCCGACGAGTGATTATTTGCAGCATGCTTTTTCCAGCGGCTTCTTACAGGGTTATAACACGATGGATGCTCTGGCGATGTTGATCTTTGGGGTAACTATCATCGCAGCCGTTCAACAAATGGGCTTCAAACGGGGGCAGCAGACTTCCCTGGCGACGGTCAAAGGTGGAATGATCGGGATTGCCGGAGTTGGAATCATGTATCTGGGACTGATCTATCTCGGGACCACCAGTCGGAACCATTTTGCGGTTGCAGCCAACGGGGGAACCACCCTTAACCAGGTGGCCCATTACTACATGGGCAACTTTGGGAATGCCCTGCTCCTTACTCTAGCAACGATTACCTGCATGACAACTGCCATGGGGTTGGTGATTGCCTTTTCGCAAGACTTTCATGACCGCTTCCCCAAGATTTCCTACAAGGCCTTTCTGCGACTGAACTGTTTCATCTCGTTTGTTATCGCTAATCTTGGATTGGACAAGATTGTGACCTGGTCTACCCCGGTCCTGATGCTCCTGTATCCGTTGGCGATTGTCCTAATTCTCTTGGGGATGTTTTCACCACTCTTTGACAATGCGGCGGTTGTCTACCGCTGGAGTTTACTATTTACCTTTGTTCCGGCAGTCCTCGATATGGTTAATGCCTTTCCACCAGTACTGCGCAATCTTTCAGGTAGTCAGGCGTTGATCAGGATTGCTAGCCATATTCCACTGTACCAGTTAGGACTTGGCTGGGTGTTGTTTGCCCTTATCGGAGTGATCTGTGGTTTACTGGCTTGGCGGCTGCGCAAACAGCGGTAGTGTATAATGTAGGTATCACAATGTGGTGAGGAGGTAGTTGCAATGGCCAGACAGTATTTAAGTATTGATGTCGGCGGCACGGCGGTGAAGAGTGCCCGAATCGACCATTCTGGCAATATTATCGTTAAACGGCGCACTGCGACGCCTCATGACCAGACCGTGTTTCTCCACCTACTGACGGAGATTGTGGATCGCCAGCCGGGGGTTGCCGCAATCTGTGTGAGTGTGCCCGGGATTGTTAATCCAACGACCGGGGCGGTTAAATTTACGGGGGCCTTGGCCTTTATTGGGAACTTCCCGTTGGCAGCCTATCTGCGTCAATATGCCGGGTTACCGGTCTACGTTGGCAACGACGCCAACTGTGCGACCCTGGCTGAACTCTGGCTAGGTAACCTCACGGACGTCCAGAATGGTGCCGTAATCACTCTGGGAACCTCGGTTGGGGGCGGCCTTGTCATTAATGGACACCTGGTCCACGGACCCCATTTTCGGGCAGGAGAGCTCAGTGCGATCGTTAACAACTACGATCATACGGATCCGCATCAGGCCACTGTTGGCGCCAGTACTTCGGCCGTCAAGATGATTATGGCAGTTGCCCAGGCCTGCAATCTGCCGGATCTTAAGGATGGCCAGCGAGCGTTTGAGGAGATCAACAAACGTAAAGGACCCGCCTGGAAGATCTTTACTGCCTTTTGTCGGCGGGTAGCGGTGCTGTTGATCAATGTGCAAGCGGTAGTTGACCTTGACCGGATCGTGATCGGTGGTGGAATCAGTGCCCAGCCGGTCTTAATTAGCGAGGTCCAGCACCAGTTTCGGCTGCTTCAGGAGGGGGATCGCCGCCTTCGCGATGACATTGAGATGCCGACAATTATGGCGGCCCGTTTTGGTAACGGAGCAAACCTGCTGGGGGCCTTGTATGGTTTACTGTTGAAGATTGAGGAGGGAAAATGATATGCGTGCAGTAGCAACTGACATTGACGGCACCTTTTTGACCAGCCAGCGCGACTATGATCGCCAACTGTTTGACAAAGTCTATGCGACGATGGTTAAGAAGAACACTCGCTTTATTGTGGCTAGCGGGGACCAGTACTATTTTTTACGCAGCCTTTTTCCACGGGTTGCCGACCAATTGGCCTTTGTGGCAGAGAACGGGGTGTTGACGATCGACCACGGGGAAGAGGTTCACTGCGGGCGCCTGGCAACGAAGAATGCCCGGGCGGTAATTGCGTACCTGGAGAAGCTGCCGGGAGTCAACTTTATTGTCTGTGGTCGTCGTAGTGCCTATGTTCTGAAGAGTGCGCCGGCCCGTTTTCGGACAGGAGCGCGCCGCTTCTATACCCGAATTAAGGAAGTTTCGGACTTTTCTGCTATCCATGACGATGTAATCTTCAAGTTTGCTTTGAACGTTCCACCTACCCAGCAGGGAAAAATTTCCCGGGAAATTGATACTCACTTTGCCGGGATTATCCGGGCAACATCCAGTGGCAACGGATCCATTGACCTGATTATTCCAGGAATGGATAAGTCCCACGGCCTCAAACTGTTGCTGACACGGTGGGGGATCAGTCCCCAGGACCTGGTTGTGTTTGGCGACGGTGAAAACGATCTCGAGATGTTTGACCTGGCCGGGACCAGCTATGCGATGGGAAACGCACCCCAAAACGTTCAAGAGGCGGCCACCCACGTCATCGGGACTAATGACGAGCAGGCAGTCCTGCATACACTGGAGAAATTAGGTGAGTAACAATGGTGATTCAGTTTAAGAATAACTTTTACCGGAGCATTAGCTTTTATATTGATCTTTTCCTGGTTGGCCTATGCATTTACAGCTATACGGGCGATCGTTCGGTCGGTGAGTACATCATTGATAGTATTTTCCTAATGGCATTTACCATTAGTCTTTTATTTGATCTCTTCAGCGTGCAACGAAATTAGAATAATTTAACTTAAAAAGCCTAAGATTATCGAAATGGTAATCTTAGGCTTTACCTATTTAGAGTCTATTTGTTCATGTATGGGAAGTGGGCCATCTCAGGCAGCCGGTTCCACCGTACTGGATAGCCGGCACCATGCGCACAGAAGACCGAATCGGGAGTATTTTCCAGGTCGGCTACCGGATCGTATTGCCGGTCGTTGATGATTTCTTCAGCGTTATGACACGGCTGGTAGCCGGCAACAACACACTCCAGTTGTCCCTGACCATGAGTGTAATTGCGGACTTCCTGGGCATAGTCACGCATTGTGGCTACCGGGGCCGTCCCCGTAATCGTAGTAGCGACCCCATTATCGGCGCCTAGTTTGAATGTACCATCCATCCGTTGAATGTCGTTGATTGCCCGACCAACCTCTGATTGGGGAACGGTCAGGCGGAACTGGTACCATGGCTCCAGCAATTGACACTGGTTCTTGGCCCGCAGCTCCATCAGCCCCTGCCGTACTGCCCGCCAGGTCGCCTCCCGAAAGTCACCGCCGACCGAGTGAACAATGCTACTACGGCCGCCGACCAGGGTGATCTTGACGTCGGTCAGTGGGGCCCCAATCAGGACGCCGTGGTGCTCCTTAGCTCCCAGACTGGTCATGATTTGCTGTTGCCAGTTATGACTGAGGACGTCAGTTCGGCATTGATTGGCGAAGACCAGGCCGCTTCCTGGTTGACCAGGTTCCATCAGAAGGTGAACCTCAGCGTAGTGACGGAGCGGTTCGAAGTGACCAACTCCTTCAATGGTAGCGGTAATTGTTTCCTTATAAAGAATGTTCCCCTGATCAAAGCCAAGCCGAAGGTGAAAGCGTTCGGCCAGGAGCTGTTGAAGGACTTCCAGCTGGACCTCGCCCATCAGGTGAACGTGAATCTCCTGGAGGTGTTCTGACCAGGAGACTGCTAACTGGGGATCCTCGTCTTCCAACCGCCGCAGGGCTGCCAGACAGGTATGAATGTCATTACCCTGGGGATCAACGGCATAACTCAGGACTGGCTGAAAGGTGGCTTGTCGCAAGTCATCTTCTGTGCCCAGGCCCTGACCAGGGAAGGTTGTATCGAGTCCAGTAACGGCACAGACATCACCAGCAGGAACAGCCTGCTTGATGGTAAACTTGGCCCCGTTATAATCTCGGATTTGATTAGCTTTCTGATCGTCTACTAAGGTGGATTTTGCCTGAAGTTGACCACCGGTAACCCGGAGCCAGGTTAACCGGTCATTCTTGTCGTGGGAGATCTTGAAAACGCGAGCCCCGAACTCCTGTTGCGGAGCAAACGGCACAGTCCACTTCGCCAGGCCGGCTAACAGGTCGTCAACTCCCGTTAGCTTAAGAGCTGCTCCAGCATAACATGGAAAGACCTTTCGTTCGCGAATTAGCCGTTGAATCGTGACGGACTTGAGCTGGTCATTTTCCAGGTACTCAGTCAACGCATTGTCGTCTTGACTAGCGATGGCCTCGATGCTGTCTGTGCTAAGCGGGTCGTTGAACATGACACAGCCTGGTGAGCAGGCTTTCTGCAGTTCTTTGAGAACGGCCTGTGGATTTGCGCCAACACTGTCCGTCTTATTGATGAAGATGAAGGTTGGGACTTGGTAGTGGTCAAGAAGCCGCCAGAGGGTCAGAGTTGTACCTTCAAGGCCGTTGGTAGCGTCTACTACCAGGATGGCATAGTCGAGCACCTGCAGGACCTGTTCCGTCTGGGCTACAAAATCGATATGCCCGGGGGTGTCAAGCAAGGTAATTCCCAGGTCGTTGTATTTTAGCTGGGCCTCGTGGGAGAAAATAGTAATTCCCCGCTTCTTTTCCAGTTGATCAGGGTCGAGAAAGGCATCACCATTGTCGACACGGCCAAGCTTCCGTCGGGCACCTGTCCGATAGAGCGGGGCTTCCGAAAGGGTCGTCTTGCCGGCATCAACGTGGGCCACAATCCCCATCACGATCTTCTTCACCAAACTAATCGCCCCTTACTTCTCAATTTGAACAACCAGGACGTCACACCGGGCGTTCCGGTTGACGTAGTTGGTGACTGAGCCGATCACAAAACGTTCGAAACCAGAGAGACCAGTGGTACCGATGACGATTAGGTCGTTGTTATGGTCACTTGGGAACTCACGAGCAATGACCCGCTTAGGATTACCGAAACGAATATGAATATTGACATCCTTAACACCGGCTTTTTCTGCTCGGGCCTTGAGATCATCCAACCGTTCGCGAGTTGTGTGCACAGCATCGTAGGTATCTTTTTCACTCAGGATAGCATTACTGTAACCATCGGTAATTTGATCAACTTGAGTGACGTTCAGAATATCAAGACTGGCATTGTTACGAATGGCGCTGTCGATTGCGGCATTGAGTACTTGGCTGGTAGCCTTGGAACCATCAACTGCAACTAGGATCTTGTGGTATTGAAAATCGTCTGTCATCTTCAAAACTCCTTACAATTTACTTATTTACCCCTATTATAAGGTTTTTAGCCTATTCCTAACATAATTATTCGGGCTTTTAAGGGATATTTATTGAAAACGTTTACCGAGAGGACTACACTACAAATGTAATTTAATTGTCAATTTGGAAACATGCTTTTGAAGAAGAGGGGCAAAAATATGCGTTATGTTTCAATGACTTCCCACAACATTGGGATGAACTTAGCAACGGAACAGTATTTGATGAATGACAAGGACTTCGGTAACGAGCCGCTAGTTTTGTTCTATTACGAAGAACCTTGCATTATCGTGGGTCGGAATCAGAACACGGCCGAGGAAATCAACCAGGACTATGTTAAGAAACACAACATTCGGGTTACCCGGCGGCTGTCTGGTGGTGGCGCGGTCTACCAAGACCTGGGAAACCTCTGCTTCAGTTTCGTGGTTCCAAGCGACAGTGAAGAGTTCGGTGACTTCAAGTCCTTCACGCAACCAATTGTTGATGTTTTACACAAGATGGGGGCTACGGGAGCCGAAGTCAGTGGCCGTAACGATATCTTAGTTGATGGCAAGAAGTTCTCCGGTAACGCTATGTACTCCCGGAACGGTAAGACCTTCTCACACGGGACACTGATGCTGGATGTTGACCTGAGCGTGGTTGCTGACGCCCTGCACGTGGCCAAGGACAAGATTGCATCCAAGGGGATCAAGTCTGTTCGTAGTCGGGTTACTAACCTGCGGCCATACCTGAGTGATGAGTACAAGGATATTGACGTTCCAACCTTCCGGGATGACTTGATTAAGGGCCTCTTCCATGTCGACAGTCTCGACGAGATCAAGGACAAGCAGTACGTGGTAACGCCAGAAGATCAAAAGGAAATCGACAAGATCTACGAACAGTACTACAACAACTGGGACTGGGTTTACGGCAAGAACCCTGAATTCACGACCAAGCGGCGTAAGCACTTCGACATGGGGACAATCGATGCCCGGTTGGATGTTAAGGATGGCGTAATCAAGAATGTTAAATTCTTTGGTGACTTCTTCGGCCCGAAAGACGTTACGGAATTGGCCGAGAAGCTCAAAGGTGTTAAGTATGACCATGACGCCATTAAGCAGGCTCTCGATGATGCTGACACTCAGCAATACATCACCGGGATCCCAACTGACGAGATTGCGGACCTCCTGGCATAATTGAGCTTTACATGGATATTTAGTAAAATAGGATCAAGACACGAAATGTGGCCATCCTATTTTTTATTTGGCCAATAGAAAGCGAGTAATTACATGAAAAATTCTGATAAGGTCATTACGGTGACGTCGGTTGCGGCGGTTGTTGCCTTGGTGCTCGACGCCATCATGTTTGTGCAGCATGGTCATCCCTTACTGTCCAGTAGCGTGTGGCCTCGCTTGGCGTTGTTCATTGTCTTAGCGGTGATTGTCAACGCCTTGGCCTTGGTTAAAATGCGTTTTTGTGGATATGCGACGATTCTGGTGAACCTTTACTTTGCACTGGCTAGTTTGGCAGCCTTCCAAATGGTGACTCCCCGGACGAGCGCCTATGGTTTATTCGTCGAGGCCCTGAGCATTATCGGGATCCTGCTAGGAGCGGCGGGGATCTACTACGGAATCAAGCAGCGTTCTGACTATACAAAGGCGCGGATTGAGAAGCTGATGAAGAAGGCGAAAGAAAAATGAAGTTAACGGTTGATGATTATCTTAAGATGGTAACCGATGACAAGGTTCAGGTCATGGATGATGACAAGACGGCCACCCAGGCCCAGCAGAAGAAGACGCTGACGGCGGCGGTTGAATTCATGCAAGAACAGCTCGACAAGGGATACCTTGGTCAGTACCGGGCCAACGTACGAATGCGGAAGGGTGATCCAGTTAGTTTTCGACTGGAGAGCAATTTAATCAATGTTCCAATGGACGAGGCTGAACGTCTGGATCCAAAACTATTAGATAAGGAACCGTCCTATCCAGTTAATCTCTACATGGTGGTGGAAAGCGATGATGTTAATAAGTCCGGGCTGCGGATTGATGAGCTGGCCAACGAAACCGATCAGGATCAGCCAGCAAGTTCTTTGGTCGCTAAGATCCAGCCGTGGTTGGCGGACCACTTGGCAGCAGTGATGGAAGCCCGGACCTAAGATTTGCTTCCCATGGTGGGATGTTATATAATACTAACTGCGATGAGTCGAGAGGTCTGGTAGCGACCCAAATTGCTGCCATTACTTTTCGATATGTGGGGCACGTTAACCCACCGGATTGTGGGGTGCCTGGTTAGTGACGAAGTGGACATCGTCGCTGGCCTGAGATAGGATCAATACACAAAAAGAGCGCGACACTATTATGGTGTCGCGCTCTTTTCATTTCCCGGGAAATATTTAAAGTGAAAGGTTAGCGGTGTTAATGCTGCTAATCCTTTTTGCATTTAGTAACGCATCCCAGTGTACTTCTTGCTGAGAGTGATGACCAGGATTGTTGCCAGAATTCCGTAGACAGCACCCACATAGCCGAGGTGATCCAATGAGGTGAACTGAACCGCGGTTGAGGCGGTGAAGGAGCCAAGTGAGATCCCAATGTTGGCGAAGATGGAGTTCAGTGACGAGGCTAGATCAAGGGATTGCGGGTAATCCTTTTCAGCGATGTCGAGGAACATTAACTGGGTAGATGCTCCGTAACAGGAGAAGGCCACACAGAGAAGGGCGACAATGATGATCGCCAGCCACTTGAAGCTCAGCAGGGGACCAAAGGCAAGGTAGAGGATGGTCATTGCAATGTAGATATTGCCGAGCCGGTGAACACCGCCTCGGTCGGCGAGAAAACCACCAAATTTATTGCCGATGATGAAAAAGATCCCCATTCCAAACAGCAACCAATTCAGCCAAGTATTGTCAAAGCCCATCTCGTTAGTGATCAGGGGCCGAATGTATGTGTAGATGGTATAGTCGGCTGCGCATACCGCCACGATGAAGGTTACCCCCAGAAGAACCCGACTATCCTTCAACAGGCTGAACTGCTTGCTGAGAGTACTCTTGAACTGTGGAGTGTCGCGGGGTACCAGCCAGATCAGTCCGGCAAAGACCAGGATGGTCAAGCCAGAGATCATCCAGAAACTGTCATGCCAGGAGAAGGTGGTACTGATCACCGTTCCGATCGGGATTCCCACAACGGAGGCAATACTGAACCCGGCAAAGACCCAAGAGACTAGGCTGGCTCGCTTCTCACGCGGGGCAACGAAACTAGCCATTACGAGGACGATGGAGATGATAGCCCCAGCAACCGTCGCGGTCAGGATCCGTGACAGGAGAAGGGAGTAATAGTTAGTCGCCATGGCGGACCAAGTATTACCAACAAAGAACACAATCATCAGGAACAAGAGAACATGGTGCCGGCGCCAGTGATTAGCCGCCGAGGTGATGATCGGAGTGAAGATGGCATAAATCAGTGCAAAGACCGTTACCAGGAGCCCCAGGCGGGAAAGAGAGTCATGATACTCGTGAGCGATATCGGGAAGGACCCCAACGATCATGTATTCATTACAGCCGAGCATGAAGGCAACGAAGACAAAGAGAATTGCTTGCAGACGATATTTCATAATTATTACCGATCGACAGGCAGGAAGGCCGTCGAAATTTCCTTTCTAAAAGATTTCAAACTCACAATAGTGTAACCGAGATATACCAATAATGCTAGCCTAAAAAGCCAGGATCGCAAAATAGTTTGTAATCCTGGCTTTTTTAATACTTATATGTGTACTGAAAAAACAAACCAATTATTTAACGAGGTAGATCTGTTCATCGATCAAGTCAAATGAATGGAGCTGTTGGTTGACCTTTTGCAAGTTCTCATCCTGGCTGAGCTGGGCCTCCTGCCAGAACTTCTTGGAGTTAGTGGCCCCGTTCTTTTCACCGATAACCAGGAACTTGATGTCAGGGTAATCTCGGCGCAGTAGTTGAAGAACCTCCCAATCAGTTTCATCCTTATCCGGCGCCCAGGACATGATGACATAGTCGACCTGGTCCCCATACTTCTTGATGGCACTGATGGCGTCGAGCTTTTCAATCTTGGTGACCGGATGCTTGCCAGTCTCATTTTCCTTAACCCAGGCCTGACTATCAGTGGTGTAGATTTGCTGGTTAGCATTATTATTTCGTAAACCCTTGGAGATGTAGCCATTGCCGGCCATGATCTCGAGGACGGGTGCGCCGTTGATGTAATCAGCCAGGGCCTTAGCGAATGGAGCGTTGACGTAGGACCACATTCCGTAGGTATCCTCAAGGTAATCCCGGAAGTTACGCAGGGCTCGGTCTAATTTCGGCAGGGCGGCACTGTACTTATTCCACAGTTGGTCACCACGCGGGTCGCCTTGTGGATACTGCTGATTAACCTGTTTGAAGATGGTGTCCTGGATATCGTCCGGTAACAACAGGGTTGGCAGTGGTTGGGGCAGGAGTTCGTTCTTTAACAATCGGTCACTTTCCAAGGCGTTGTTAATCAGATACTTGATTTCTGGAAAGTCATCAAAAAGATCGCGATCATGCATCAGTTCGCTAATGTAGGGGGCTTGGTGAACAGCCTGCTGGGCTTTCTTGACGCGTTTCTTCAGTTTCTTGAGCTTCTTTGGATTCATATCTATTCCTCACTTTAACTTCAAATCGAGCTGTTCTTGCTTACCGTAGAACTTATCAGTATCGTGACGATTAGTCCGTCCCTTAAGGTAACCGTCGATCAGTTGAAAGATCTCGTAACGGTCATCGCTAGACAATACTTTGTTGTTAAACATGAGATCCTTATTGGAAAAGAAAAGTTTGGCGAGGTCGAAATCGTTACGATCGGTTTTTCCCGTCAAGTAATCGAGACTCACGTCGAAAAATTCGGCTAACTTTCGGGCCTCAATGTAAGAAGGGGTTCGGATACCCCGTTCCCAGTTACCAATCTGTGAGGCGGTATTAGGTTTTTCTCCTGGTCCCAAATGTTCATTGAGGTGGTTAGCCAATTCCTTTAGTGTAATTTTCTGGCCCTTACGTAAAGCGCGCAGTCTTTCTGGAAACATGTGCTCACTTCCTTACTATATCTCTATTATTTTACCATTGCCGGCGCTAAATAACAGGAAAACGGTATGCAAAGTAACAGAAAGTGTGCTAAACTAATCGCATTATCCAAAAATTACGACATGGGGTTAATTAATTTGAATACAGTTGTTAAGAAAAAAAGTCACCATTTCCGAAATTGGCTGATTGGGATCGTTAGTGTTATTGTGATTGCGCTGCTTGCGGCGGGGAGTTACTTCTTCACGGTAGCGATGGTGCCAAGCCACAAGAACTTTGTTCACCAGTCATCATCGCGGATCAGCCGGACCGACCCGCTATATCGTCAGAAGACCTGGTTTGCTGACGCTAAGAAACAACACTGGACCATGGAGTCAGCGACACGTCACTACCGGCTTGATGCCGACTACATCCCGGCTGCCCACTCAACCACGAAGAGTGTGATTATCCTGCATGGGTTCATGGGCCGGAAGGAAGATATGGGAGCCTACGCAGCCATGTACCACCAGTTGGGCTATAATGTTCTGCTCCCGGACGCTCGGGCACACGGCCATAGCCAGGGAAAGTACATTGGCTACGGATGGCCCGAACGCTATGATGTCCGCAAATGGGCGGAAAAACTGATCGCCAAGAACGGAAATAATAGTCAGATCGTTATTGCCGGAACTAGTATGGGTGGGGCTACCACAATGATGACCAGTGGGATCAAGCTCCCCCACCAGGTAAAGGCCTTTGTGGAGGACTGCGGTTACACCAGCCTGAATGACGAGTTGAATTATGAGGCCGGGAACCTCTACCACATTCCAACCTTTCTGCGGGCTCCGTTGATTGCTATCCTGAGTGGAATTAACCGGGTTCAAAATGGCTTCTTCACGGGAGAGGCAAGCTCGGTGAAGATGTTGCATAATAATACTAGACCAATGTTGTTCATCCACGGTAGTAATGATACCTTTGTTCCTACCAAGATGGTCTACCGCAACTATGACGCTAGCCGGGGCCCGAAGAAACTTTGGGTTGTCTCAGGAGCTAAGCATGCGTCCTCGTTTGCTCACTGCCCGCGGGCCTACCAGCAGCATGTTCAGGCCTTCCTGCAGAAATACGTAAAATAGGGAGAAAATTAGTATGGCAATGATGATTCTAACTTGGATCGTGGCGATCGAGCACCTGGGGATTATGTTCCTAGAGATGTTTGGGACACCGCAGCAACAGGCCAAGGCGTTTGATATGCCGCTAGAATATGTCCAGCAACCAACCGCCCGAGTTGCCCTGGCTAACCAGGGGATCTATAACGGGATGCTGGGAGTTCTACTGATCGTCAGCTTTTTCTTTTTCCACGGTGCGGTTCTCGTCACCGTCCTACGTCTTCTCCTGGGCTTCATCGTCATCGTAGCCCTGTATGGAGGAATGACGGCGACAAAGAAGGTTTGGCTGGTCCAGTTATTACCAGCCGCGATCGCTTTACTTTGTACCTTGATATAGAAAAATGCCGAACCCTTCGTGGTTCGGCATTTTTTAGTCTAAAGACTGGGAGTAGACCAGCTCGTCGGTTGAGATCTGTTCGTTGAGGGCGTTGGCTAGGTCCTGGGAGAGTTTCCCGGCCGCCAGGCGTTCCTGAACGAAGCTGTGCTCCCACTGGAAGGCCTCGATGGAGAGGTTGGTGATGAGGTCAGCGTCGAGATCTTGTCCCCGACTGAAGAGTTGTTTTTGTCGGAAAAAGACCCGGCCGACCATCACGGCCTCGTTGGCGTTGGTGGTGTTTTCAACTGATTGAAGGTACTTATCGACGTTCTCGTTGACGATAGTAAGAATTTTCAAAATAGCTTTGCGCTGCTGCTTGATGACCTGGACTGACTTGCCCTGGTCATTCTTAGCATTATTTGCGGCGGTATCTCGATGTGGGCGGAGGTGGCGCTTCCGGAAGAGCTGCCACTTGATCCGGTGCCAAATAAGCCGGGTAAATTCAGCAAAGCTGTGTTCGGGGGTACGGCAGATTGACCGACTGATGAAGTGAACATACAGGGTAGCCTCACGATCAGTGATGGTACCGTCCGCATTCAGCTGGTCTAGTGTCTGCATTTCGACCTTGTGGGCCCGGTTCATCAGCTTATTGAAGCGTTGCTGGTTGAACTGGTGGTACTGATTCATCTGGGTGCTAAGCTGGTCGATCACGATCGCCCGTTCTCGTGAGTTTTCCGCCTGGGTTCGGAGCTGGTTGATGGCAAACTGGACCGTGGCGATTAATTGTTGACGAAATTCTGTCGAAGTGAAGCTCTGTGATTTGGCCGGCAGAATTAGCGGGTAGGCGATGGCACCAACCAGGAGGCTGATGAGAATCACGATTGCCGCAATCAGAATCATTGAATTGCGGAATGCAAAGGTATGGTGGTTAATTATTACCGGTAGTGAGAAGGCCAAGGACAGGGTGATGGTCCCGTGGATTCCCCCGAGGGCCATCAGGATGCTATCCCGGTTGAGCTGGTCACTAGTCGAGCCGATGTTGACCAGCTTGAAGCGGACCCAACAGTAGCGTAGGAAGGTCATGATCAGGTAGAGAACCAATGAGATGACAAACAGGCGACCCAGGTTAGCCAAGCTGGTTCGTCTGAGAACCTGGGGTAGCAGAACCCCCAGGAGAACAAAGACCAGGCCATTTAGCGCATCACTGATGATTGTCCAGGTCGTAGTGGTAGCCATTTGGACCTTGGTGGAGGTCAGGCGCAGGCGATCATAGAGGATACTGTGGACGACCCCGGCGGCCACGACGGCCAGGATGCCGGAGAAGTGGAGCTCTTCGGCTAGCCAGTAGACGACGATGGGGGTCATGACGTTGATGGGGATGACGATGGATCCAATATCAACGTGGGACCGCATTAACTGGGTCCGGAGATTGATCAGCAGGATTCCGAGAATTGCCCCAAAGATGATCCCGCCAAAGAAGACGTAGATGAAAATCCACAGGCCGTGGCCGACTGAGAAGTCACCTGAACGATAGGCGGCTAGGGCCAGGTCGAGGAGGACGATTCCGGAAGCGTCATTGAAGAGCGACTCGTACTCCAACGCCCCGTCGACGTTTTCGGGAACCGACATGCTCGTAGTAATCGACTTGACTGCCACCGCATCTGTCGGTGTGATGATAGCGGCCAGCATGAAAGCAAGCGCGAAGGAGAAAGTTTGGGGCATCGTCAGGTGAAGGATGGCCCCAGCAATAATGACCGTTACAATGGATAACACAACGGCAATTGAAAGAATCGAGCGAAAATTACGTGAAAGATACCGGAATGATTGATTCTGCCCGTCGTTGAACATCAGCGGCGCGATGACCACCATCATGAAGATCTCTGGATGCATGGTGAAGTTAGTTGCCGTAGTTGGCAAGCTGGCGAGCAGGACTCCGGCAATAATCTGGTAGATCGAGAGCGGAATCTTGGGGTAGATCAGGTGAATGACGTTAGCCACGACGACTGTGGTCAACAGCAGGATGATCCCCAATAGTAAATCCAATGAAAACACCACCTTAGAAGATTCGTAACGTGAGAGCTAGTAGACTGCGTCATTTTAGCATTGTAAGCGCGGTCTTGACAATACGATGCAAAAAATCGGGGTTGGCGAATTTCTTCACCAATCCCGGTTTTAGTAATGTATCTATTCCCGCCCGAGCAACATCTTAACTGCCATTGCGATGTTATAGATAAAAAGCAACAGGGCAATCAGCAGGGCGAAAGTCAGTAGGATCCCCAACCAGGCTCCGGCATGAAAAGTGGCCTGATAGAGGGAGGCAATGCTCATCGTGAGAATTGCAAAAATGATGTAGAGCAAAGGAAAAATTTGTGACCAGAAAGCCTTGCGGGCATTTTTGGTAATAGTTGGATCATCGCTTGCGCGGGCGACAATCCAAACGATCAGGGGAAAAATTACCGGCAGAAACAGGATACTGAGGTAGGAAAGAGCATTAATGATTCGAGTTGTTGTACTACTACTCTGCATATCAACCATCCTTTTTATTTGGCAGATTGCAAGAAATAACTTGAACGAATTTAATGACGTAAATTAAGCAGGAA
>CAMCCW010000019.1 GCA_945873395.1 uncultured Lactobacillus sp.
GCCGCAATTGTCGGTCGGATTGGGCTGATGATGCTTTCCTATGGAACCGGGGCGTGGCGAGTTCGAGATTCAATGAACACCGTTGCCCGGAAGCTCAAGATGACCTGCACGGTCGATATTGGCCTGGTATCACTTGAATACACCTGTATGGATGCCCATCATAGCTATACCCAGGCGATTTCGTTACCCAGCACGGGAGTCAATACGACTAAGCTGGCTAAGATGGAGCGGTTCATCGATGACTTCGATGACCATGGCGATGAGATGACGATCGGTGAGATCCATGCCCATTTGGAGAAGATCGCGCACTCAAAGGGCAACTATGCGCCGTACCAGGTTGGTCTGGCGGCAGCCTTGGCCTGCAGCGCCTTCGTTTTCTTGCTTGGCGGTGGCCCAATTGAAATGATTTGTAGCTTCATCGGGGCGGGCTTAGGAAATTATGTCCGGCGGAAGCTGATTGACCGGCACATCACCCTGTTTGCCTGCATTGCCGTTGCTGTTGCGGTGGCCTGTCTGACCTATTTGTTGTCGCTCAGCATTTTGCAGCTGGCCCTTCACGTCAGTTCGCGGCACGAGGCTGGTTACATCGGGGCAATGCTCTTCATCATTCCCGGTTTTCCATTTATCACCAGTGGACTGGATATCTCTAAGCTGGACATGCGGTCCGGGCTGGAGCGGATGACTTACGCGATCGCCATTATTCTGGTAGCGACCCTGGTTGGCTGGATCGTGGCATTGACAGTAAATCTGCGGCCGGAGAACTTCGCCGCCCTGCCACTGTCGACCATGGCAATGCTGCTTTTGCGGCTTCCTGCTAGTTTTTGTGGGGTCTTCGGTTTCTCAATTATGTTCAATAGTACACCCCGCATGGCTGCCATCGCGGGGCTGATTGGGGCCGTGGCTAATACGACCCGGCTGGAATTAGTTGATCTGACATCAATCCCGGCGGGGGCGGCAGCCTTCATCGGAGCCTTAGTAGCTGGGCTACTGGCGGCGGTTGCCAAGCGTAAGGTCCGCTTCCCCCAGATTTCCATTACGGTTCCATCAATCGTCATCATGGTGCCGGGACTGTACCTGTACCGGGGGATGTATAACCTCGGCCTGACTTCGATTAGTGTCGGGGCCCTCTGGATCACCAAGGCCCTGCTGATCGTGGTCTTCCTGCCACTGGGGTTGATTGCGGCCCGGATCCTGACCGATACCAAGTGGCGGCATAACGGTTGACGGGGGTGCAATGATGATCATCAAGTATCCGACAGATCTGTTAGCAGACGTGAAAGCCGCAACTGCTGGTCGCCGTCTGACGGGCTTTACGCCCGGACAGGGGCCCCGTCATCCGGAGCTGATGCTGATCGGGGAGGCACCCGGCCGTCACGAGGAAAAGGTTAATATTCCTTTCTCCGGCGCATCGGGTCAGGAACTGATGAAGCTGGTTGAGTCAATCGGTTACTCCCGTCAGACCGTCTACATCACCAGTGTTGTCCGCCAGCGCCCATATTCGATTAAGCGGGTCCGGGACAAAAAGACGGGAGAGGTCGTTGAGAAGACCCCCAACCGGACGCCAACCAAGGGGGAGGTCCGGGCCTTTGCGCCGCTCTTTGACTGGGAGCTGCACTATGTTGATCCACAGGTGCTGGTACCGTTGGGGAACACTGCCCTTCAGCGGTTGCTGGGGCCGCAAGCTAACATTGGCCAGCTACACGGTCAGGCGATTACGTCTGCAATTCAGGAGGCGGATCCAGACGGGCGAGGTTACCGGTGGAGTAAGCGGCAGTACCGGCTCTTCCCGATGTACCATCCGGCAGCGATCCTGTATGCCCGCCGATTGCAACCCACTGTTGAGGATGATTGGCAACGCTTGGGGCAGTTCATGCATGATTTGCATCGCAAAGAAAACAAATAAGGCAATATACTTTTTAGTGTTTTGCCAGTATAATATAAAAATAGATTCGGAAACTTCTTGCTTGCAAGGAGTTTTTTTAGTTCTAGCGCATAAAATGGGAGGAAGAGTTTTTTGACAGAAAATCAACGGCGGACAATTGTAACGGGGGCCCTGTTGTTGTCCAACATCATGGCGGGAATGGACGGAACGATCGTCAACACCGCCCTGCCAGCAATCACCAGTGACCTGCACGCCCTGCAGTACATGGGCTGGATTGTGGCCACGTTCCTGCTAGGAATGGCGGTGGCTACCCCATTGTGGAGCAAGTTTGGTGAACACAAGGGAAACAAGGTGGCCTACATCTGTGCCACGACAATGTTCATGGTGGGGGCGATCTTTCAGGGACTAGCGCCTAACATTTTGTGGTTCATCATTGCCCGGACGGTGATGGGGATCGGTGCCGGGGGGATGAACACGATTCCCTTCATCGTCTTTGCGGAGATCTACGAGAACCTGCGTAAGCGGGCCGAGGTCCTGGGAATTTCCAGTGCCTGTTTCGGGACGGCCTCGATCATCGGGCCCCTGCTCGGTGGGTGGCTGGTCGATACCTGGAGTTGGCACTGGGTTTTCTACGTCAACGTACCGATTGCCATCATTGCGATTACGATTATTTCAATCTTCTACAAAAATTCAGGCCAACAGGCGGCCGGGAAACCGGTTGACTACCTCGGAGCGACTTTGTTGGTGACCAGCCTGACCACGATTCTGGTGGCTGTACAACTGATCGGTTCCGTTTCCTGGCTGGTGGTCGTGGCCCTTTTGGCGATCGGCGTGGCCCTGCTCTGCTGGATGGCCAAGGTTGATAACCAAGCAGCGGACCCGATCGTACCGAGCCGGCTCTTCAAGAATCGTGAGCTGGTAATCGACTTCTCCCTGTTCATAATTATCTGGGGGTCCTTCATCGCCTTCATCACTTATATCCCAATGTGGGCGCAAGGATTGTTAGGATTGAGTGCCCTCCTCGGTGGGATGACCCAGATTCCAGGCGCCGTCACGAACTTCATCGGTTCCGAACTGGTACCATTCCTGCAGGACCGCTGGGGAAAGTATTGGATCGTCACCTGTGGAGCGGCTTCGATTTTCATTGCCTTCCTTGGGATCCTGATCGCGGGGGAGAAGGCACCATTCTGGCTTCTTCTGACGATGGGGGCCTTTGAAGGAATGGGGGTCGGCCTGGTCTTTAATATTCTGCAGATCAGTGTCCAGACCGATGCAGAACTCCGCGATGTCCCAATTGCCACCTCGATGGGGTACCTGTTGCGGATCCTCAGTCAGACCTTGATGGCGGCAGCCTACGGAGTGATCCTGAATAACCAACTGTTCAAGGGTGTCCAGCATTCGCATGGCATTACGATGACCATGCTGAACAAGCTGTCGAATGCCGAGACGGCAAGTTCGTTGCCCAAGGCCTTGGTCCCGACAATGCGGACTATTCTCTACAACGGTTACCGCGACATCGTGATTGCGGCGATCGTCTTGATTGTCATTTCGTTGCTAATCGTGATTCCGCTAGGTTGGAAACACCATCTGGCGGCCCAGCAGCGTGGATAGAAAAATCGGCTGATGAGAAAGCACTCTCACCAGCCGATTTTGGCTTTTAAATGTTGTTATTTATTTTTTCCTGGGTGCTGACGGTGCCATTCGGCGATCTGGGCCAGCCGAGCCTTGAAGCGGGGTTCAAAACCCTGGTCACCGGGATGGTAGAAGTGCTCGCCTTCGAGCTCTGGCGGCATCGTGGTCATGTTAGTCAGCTTATCCTTGGTATCGTGAGCGTACTGGTAGCCCTGGCCGTAGTGGAGCTCCTTCATCAATTTAGTTGGTGCGTTGCGGATCTGGAGAGGGACGGACAGATTACCGGTCTTCTTGATGGCCGCGTGCGCCTCCTGCCGGGCCTTGTAAACGGCGTTGGACTTGGGTGCGGCTGCCAGGTAGATCACACATTCCGTCAGGTGGACGTCACACTCCGGCATCCCCAGAAACTGACAGGCCTGGAAGGTGTTGATCGCTACACGGAGGGCGTTGGTATCCGCCAGGCCGATGTCCTCACTGGCAAACCGAACCAACCGGCGGGCAATGTAGAGGGGGTCTTCCCCGCCATCGATCATTCGGGAACACCAGTAGACAGCGACATCGACGTCACTGTTGCGCATCGACTTGTGGAGGGCCGAGATGATGTTGTAGTGCTCTTCACCGTGCTTGTCGTAACGCAGGGACTTGGTGTTGACTAGCTGGTCGAGATCGTCGGCGGTGATGGTGACTTCCTTACCGGTTCGTTGCCCATTGAGGACCGCCATCTCCAGGGTGTTAAGGGCGATCCGGGCGTCCCCGTTGGCGAACTGGGCGATGGTGTGGAGCTCGTCTGGATCACAGTGGATGGTCTGCCCTGGGAAACCGGCGGGGTGCTTGAGGGCCTGCTTTAGGACCTGCTCGATGTCTTCAGTGGTCAGAGACTTGAGGACGAAGACTCGGCAGCGGCTGAGCAGGGCGGCATTGATCTCAAACGAGGGATTCTCCGTCGTGGCCCCGATCAGGGTGATGCTGCCGCGCTCGACGAAGGGGAGGAAGGCGTCCTGCTGGGCCTTGTTAAAACGGTGGATCTCGTCGATAAAGCAGATCGTTCGTTCACCGTACTCCCGGTTCTGCTCAGCCTCCTCCATGATCTTGCGAATGTCACGGATACTGGAGGTAACCGCGCTGAAAGTGATAAAGTGGGCCTTGGTCTGGTGGGCAATGATCTGGGCCAGGGTTGTCTTGCCAATACCAGGTGGCCCCCAGAAGATCATTGATGAGATTTGATCATTTTCGATGATGTCACGCAGGACCTTCCCTGGACCGAGGAGGTGGCGCTGGCCGACAAATTCATCGATGGTGATTGGCCGGACCCGGTTCGCCAGTGGGGTGTTATTGGCGTTGTCCTGGGCAAACAAAGATTCTTGATGCATTCTAAAGTCTCCTTTGCTCATATTCTAAACTAAATCTTAACAAAATTGTATTCTGAAGCGTGTTAGGATAAGGATAAAGAGGTTAAAGGGGCAGAAAAAATGGAAAGACTCAAACGGTTCCGTAGTGGACTCGCCAGTAAGCTGGTAAACAATTTAGGTAATAGTTTTCGTGAGTTACACCGGTGCGGTAACCATCGTTCCAATAAGGCAACGTTCATTGAGATGGGGATCCAGCTCAGTGGGTTCAAGCATGCCCTTTCTGAGCCGGCAGCGTTTGATGAGCTGATTCAGACGGCTCGGCAGACGAACGGTGGGCGTTATGACCTACCGCAAGTGACGTTCAATGTGAAGCTGCGGCAGTTGAAACATTACCGGGTCCCAGTTTACGTGCTAAATGAACGCGGGCTCAACCAGCGGGTGATTGTCTACCTGGCCGGAGGAGCATACATCCAACCTGCCGATAAGACCCATTGGCAGTACCTGAACCACTTGGCCCAGGCGACAGGTGCCCGGGTCTATATTCCAATCTATTCTCTGGCACCGCAGCACAACTTTCGGGCAGCCTACCAGGAGATTGCCCAGCTATATGGTGATTTATACCAACAGGCACCAGCGAGTGATATTACCCTGATGGGAGACTCTGCCGGGGCCGGATTGGCATTGGGCTTCAGTGAGTACCTGGGTCAGCGGGGACTTCCCCAGCCGGGCCACCTGATCCTGATCTCACCGTGGTTGGACCTGGATCTTAATAACCCGGTTATTGAACATTACGAACAGGATGACGTAACGTTGAGTCGTTATGGTCTGCGGCGGATTGCCGACTTATGGGCTGGAGACACCAGTCATCAAGACTATCGCTTGAGCCCCTTGAATGGCAACCTGGACCAGCTCCGTGACGTTCATGTTTATGCTGGTACGAAAGAAATTATGTATCCAGATGCTGCCCTCTTGGTAGAGAAACTCAAGGCGAGCCGCATTCCGGTACACTTTACCGTGGGACGGGGGATGTTTCACATTTACCCGATCTACCCCGTGCCTGAGGCTGATGTTGTGATGAAACAAGTTGTTAAAGTTGTGAACAGTTAGGATGGAGTGATTATTTTGACAAAGGTAGCAGTAGTATTTGCCCCTGGTTGTGAAGAAGTCGAGGGCCTGTCAATCGTCGATGTGCTGCGGCGCATGGGAATTGAGACGACGATGGTTGGTTTGGAAGGAATTAAGGTTCCCGGTGCACATGGCATCGAACTAACCTGTGATCAGACCCTGGATGACCACCTGTTGGACTACGACCTGGTGGCCTTCCCTGGTGGCCGCGGTGGTGCCGAGAAGCTGCGGGATAACGAACACCTGGCAGACCTGATGCGGAAACGCAACCAGCAGGGAAAGTGGGACGCTGCCATGTGCGCGGCCCCGATTGCCCTGGCCAAGTACGGTCTGCTGGATGGGCGGGACTACACTTGCTTCCCTGGGATCAACGAAGAGGTTGACCGCCTAGCCAAGGATGCCCACTTCAAGGAGACAATTACAGTGGTTGATGAAGATGGTAAGATCGTCACTAGTCGGGGCCCCGCAACGGCGCTGGCATTTGCCTACCAGATTGCGGAAGTCCTAGGCTACGACACTAAGCAGATCAAGCACGAAATGCTGTATGATTACCTGATGGACCAACGTTAAGATGAATTGTTAAATAAAATGGCGACACGTTGATGAGCGTGTCGCCATTTTATTGTTTTAAAGGTTTGAATTTACTTGTTGACGATGTACTTGATCATGTCGCCCTTAAGTGCCGCAATGGCGTTGTTAGCCACAATCTCGCCCATGGCGTCCCGGGCTTCCACGGAGGCGTTCCCGATATGTGGCGTCAGGATGGCGTTATCCAGGTTCTTGTACTCGTCATCAACCTGAGGTTCCTTCTCGTAGACATCGAGGGCGGCCCCGGCGATGTCCTTGTTGATGAGGGCCTTGAGAACAGCTTCCTCATTGATGACCGGTCCCCGGGCACAGTTGATCAAGACGGCGGACTTCTTCATCATCTTTAGCTGGTCCGCGTCGATCATGTGGTGAGTCTCATCCGTCAGTGGGCAGTGGAGGGTAACCACATCAGCCCGCTTGAGTAATTCGTCCAACGGAACATATTCTGCTGAGCAGGCCGCTTCAACAGCTGGGTTAGCCTGGTGCCGTTGGGTGTAGATGACCTTCATGTTGAAGGCGTGCATCCGCTTGGCAACTTCTCGACCAATGCTGCCGAGGCCAACGATCCCGAGGGTCTTGCCGGCCAGTTCATGGCCAAGGAAGAAGAGTGGTGCCCAGCCGTCAAAGCCGATTGATCGCATCCGTTGGTCTCCCTCGACGATTCGCCGCATCAGGGCAATCATCAGTCCACAGGCCACTTCGGCAGTAGCTGTGGAAGAAACAAATGGGGTATTGGTGACGTCAATTCCCTTAGTCCGGGCGTACTTAACGTCGATGTTATTGAAACCAGCCCCAAAGTTGGCAATCAGTTTGAGTTGGGGTGCGGCATCAATGACCTCTTGATCGACCTGAGTTGATAGTGGAGTAATCAGGACTTGACAGTCATCGACGTGCTTGAGGAGTTCTTCCTTGGTGATCAAGCCCTCACCATCATAGACTTCGTAATCAAGCCCGGCTTTATCGAGGAGCTTAGTTGCGATTGTTGGTAATTTTGCGGAAAGATATACAGTAGCCATATTCTCGCCTTCCTAAATTAATTAAATGAAGTAAACGCTTTCCAGTGATCATTATAGGTTAAGTCAATTTATTATTCAAATTATGAGCAAAACAAAAACAAGCCAACCCAACTAGGCAGTTAGAGGTGACTTGTTAAGTGAATTAGTTGTGATTCAGCCAGAAGAAGAAGAGGTGGTGGTTCTTTTGGTCGATCCGCTGATTGACGACGCTGACTAGGATTAGCATGGTTGCAATCAACGAGTTCTTCTTCCGGTAAGCGATGTAACGAGGATACCAGACTGAAGCATATTTGTCCTTGTACCGGCGCAGTCCCTGGAAGCCATAAAGGTGGTAGCCGTACTCATAGATGAAGTGAGCGGCCTTCTCCTCAATGAAACTGAACTGGTACTCACCTACGTTGGATAGTGGAGCCATCCCGAGGTCAAAGTAGGTGTAGCCATTCTCCTGGCCATACTGGTACATACTGATAAAGACCTTATCCATGATCCCGGATGGGGCGTCCTTGCTGTGCCGCATCAGGTCGATGGTCAGGATCTCTTTACCCCCGGTCGGCATGAAGGTCGCAAAGGCCACCATTTTGCCATCCTTGTCACGAACGACACCGACCGGCGCCTGATTAATGTAGTAGGGATCAAAGAATCCTAAGGAGAAGCCCTTTTCGACCTGAGCACCGAGCCAGCTGTCCGAAACCTTTTTCAGTTCGGCTAGTTGGTCATCAGAAAACGGCGGTTTTTCAACGGAAAAGGTGTATCCTTCTCGGTCAAACTTATGCATCAGGGCACGTTGGGACCGCTGTTTCTTGCCGGCTAGGGTGAAGTCGGCCAACTTAACTAGTCCCGTCTCACCGGTCTTAATGAAGTCAAAACCAAATTCGTGCAGGAGCATGGTGACTTCACTGGAGACCTCGTAGAAGACCAGCTGGTAGTCATACTTATCAGCGGTCCTGATGAATTGGCGAAAGGCTGGACGCCAGGCATCGTGATTGCCAACCGGGTCGCCCATGATTACCAGCCGGTCATTTTTCCGTCGGTACATAAAGAAGAGCTGGTCGTGCTTGTCTTCCTGGTAGTAGTAGATGGCCTTATCACGGAGAAAGGCCAGGTGGCTAGTAGAAGAACCGCCGAACTCGTCGATCACGGCCCGGACCCGGTCAGCGTCGAAACTATGCACGGCATTGAACGGGTCCCAACCAGCAGTAAAGTAGCGAAGAACCAGAAACATCAAGAAGAGACCCAGCACCAGGCCGATCAGTCCGGAGAACCAGACGCTCTCACCGGGGAAGAAGAGAAAGTCAGGGATGTGGTGCTTGCTCGTGTACTGGGGAGCATTGATCACCCCGACGATCACGTAGAGGACAAAACTACCGGCAAAGATGGTGCCGTCGATCAGAAACTTGCTGATCGAGTACTGGAGCTTTTCCCGGTAGAGAACGTGACGTGACATTAACACCAGGAGCAGGACAATGACCAGGTAGATGGTCAGACTCAGGGTTCCGAGGTTCCAAATGGTGTTACCAATGCCGATCAGCAATAGAACCAAGGTCGGCCAGTATGCCTTCTTGAGCTTAGCTTGGAGCCCCCGAGCACAGGCCAGCATAGCCACTGCGAAAAGGATGGTAGTCATCTGGTGGAGGAAGAAGAAGGTGTAGGGGTACAGACGCTGGATGATCTTGTTCTGACTGGTTAGGTCCGGTACTGAAGCCGTCAGTAGCATCAAGATCCCGGAGATGTACATGAAGGCGGTAATCAGGAAGTAGGCCGTCTTGCGCATCATCATCAGTGGCAGGCCATCGAAGAATTCGTTAACCTGTTGTGCCAGATTATGCAGGAACATGACGGCTGCCAGGATCAGCGGTACGATGTAGTAGAAGATCCGGAAAAGCAACAGCCAGATGATGATGGTGGTCTGGGGGACACCTAAAAGAGACAGTTCCATGATCATCATGACATCAAAGGATCCCAGAGCTCCTGGAATCATGGAGATAACCCCTAGTACTTGAGCAACAACATAAAGGGGTAGGACACTGATTAAGTTATCCCGGACCCCAAGGCACCAGCCGACCAGCAGGAAGAAGAGGGCGACAAAGAGCCATTCAAAGGTTGAACTGGTGACGATGAAAGCTTCGAGCTTAGGGGTGACATCCTTGAAGAAATTGCTGTTGTAGACCTGGGTGACAAAGAAGACTACTGGGAAGTAGAGCCCGCCACCAACCAGCCAGATGGCATACTGGTTAAAGTGACCGCCATCGTGGAAACCAAACATGATGATCAGAGCCAGCCAACACAGGACCGACAGCCCGGACAATAGGAAGATGGCGATCTTCGAGATGGCTAGTAGGATTTCCTTCTTACTGGCATTTTTCCGGTAAAAGTAGGCCCGCAGAGATGAGCCCAGCAGACCCCCAAAGCCGGCGATGTTGGTCAGAGTATTAGTGATCCACCCACAGCGAATAATGTAGGAACGCTTAAATTTCCCGGGTAATAATCGGGTCACCGCAAAGTCATAGCCGAGCATCGGGATGACGGCGATACAGCCGGCTACCATCAAGAGCAGGATCTTTTCCCAAGAGAGCTCGGTGAGACCGATCCCGACCTTATGCCAATCAACGGTTTTGAAGAAGCTGCCGAGAGCGTGAACTACGAAGATAACGACGGAGGTCACAAATAGCAGCTTGACGATTCGTGAATATTTTTCCCACCAGGATTCGAAACGCATACCTAGTGATTTCATTGTTACTCCTCCTTAAAATAACTAGTATGAATATTATAAGCTATTTAAGAAAGTGTCGGGAGGGGCCAGAGGAAAATTAGTAGTTGACGCTCGAAACAATTTCACGTATACTCTTAGATGTTGTCAAATGGTCCGTTGGTCTAGTTGGTTTAGGACGCATCCCTGTCACGGATGAGATCACGAGTTCGAGTCTCGTACGGACCGTCGTTATGAAGTTGAGTCGGCTGACTCAACTTTTTTTGTACACAAAATTTTAGGAGGCAAATAATATATGGAAGCAAGTTGGCAGTACACCGGTGACGAACCGATCAAGATCAAGAAGTTCCTGCAGTCGCTGGGGATGGGTCACCGGCTCTTCAACGATATCAAGAAGGGCCAGGGCGAGTTCCTGGTGGACCACCGGACGGTTCGCCCAACCACCAAGATTTTGCCTAACCAGCCGCTGACAATTAAGGTGAAGCCGGAGCCGGCTGACCCAACCGTGGCGGTGAGCCATGATTCATTGAAGATCGTTTACGAGGATGATAACTGGCTGGTTGTTGATAAGCCGGTGGGGATGACTTCCATCCCCGGACCGAGTGTGGCCAATGGGACGGTCTTAAACCGGGTCGTTGGTTACCTGATCGATCACCAGTCCCCTGACCAGCGCCCGCACCTGATTACCCGGCTTGATCGTGATACTGGCGGTCTGCTTCTAGTTGCCAAGCACCATGTAGCCTCTAGCATGATCAGCCAGCAGGTTCAGCAACACCAGATGCTGAAGGAGTACACGGCAATTGTCGGCGGTAACTTCACTGCAGACCACGGAACGATCGATAAGCCCATCGCCCGGGTGGCTGATCAGGCCCGGCGGGTGGTAGCTGAAGATGGTCAGACCGCGCTGACCGAATACTGGGTTGAAGAGCAGGGGAAGGACTGGGCCCGCGTGCGGGTACGTCTACATACCGGGCGGACCCACCAGATCCGTGTCCACTTTGCCGCTATCGGCCATCCCCTAGTCGGTGACGCTCTTTATGGTGGTGATACTAGCCGGGGTGACCACCAGCTCTTGCACGCTAGTCGGTTATCCTTCTTGGATCCCTTCACTCGACGTCAGCTCAGCTTTACGTCGCCTTTACCGGCAAGTTTTAACGATAGTATGGCATAGTAAAAAGCAGCTACTCCGCGCGAGTAACTGCTTTTTTAGTTTAGGATAGATTATTTAAGCATGGCCCGGACCATCTTGGCCTGGAACTCCTGCTCGGCCTGCTGTGAGACTGCCTGAATTTGGGCAGCGGTCATGTGCGGGTTCTTAGCCATGGCGGCTTGGACCCGTCCGGTGACGTAGGACTGACCCTGCTGGCGGGCAGCGGCTTGAGCCTGTTGTCCACCGGCGGACTTTGCCTTAGCCTGTAATTGCTTAGCCTGCTTAGTCGTCAGCAGAACATAGGTCCGTGGGTATTCTAGAGTGTTGGTGCGCTTGACCAGGGTACCGTCCATCCCGGACCAGGCATAGAGGAACTTGTAGAAGTTACTCTTGTAACGCCAGCGGGTCGTAGTGGTGACAAGCTGCGGATCACCGGTTTGCTTCCATTTCAGCTGACTGTGGGTGTACTCGTTGGCTTGGGTGTGTTGCGGCTTGGCCTGACTCGGGCTGGTCTTGTAGATGTAGACGTTGTCCTTACCACTGGTACCAACCGGCTGGTAGAGGGCCAATGGCATTTGCGAATTGACCGGGTAGATTCGCCGGGTCGTGGTCGTGGTGACCTTGTGCATTCCAAAGTGATGACTATAATTGAGGGTCATCAGGGCCGTTGAACCGACGAAGATCAGTCCGGTAATGGTAACCAGGATGATCCGCCAGGTCCGTTGTTGAATAAACATGACACTGAGGAAGAAGAGGATGGCACCGAGGAAGGTTAGAATAATAACCATTAGTTAACGCCTCCCTTATCATTGATAATATCTTCGCTATCGATCCGCGGGTGAATTCCGTTGCCGGACGTAACAAAAAAGGTCAGGATCAATCCAAGGACGGCAAAGGCGATGGCGAACCAAAAGGCGGCGTGGTAGCCCATCAAGGTTGCGTCAAACATCTTTGCCTTGTACTGGAGTGGGGACTGTGCCAACAGGGCGTGGTGGGGCCGGTTACTGTTGGTGATGTTAGTCAGAACGGAGATCATGATGGCTGTCCCGACTGAAGTGGCCACCTGCCGAATAGTGTTGTTAACCGCCGTCCCGTGTGAGATCAGCTGGTATGGCAGGGAGTTCATTCCGGCGGTAGTGACTGGCATCATGACCATTGAAATCCCAAACATCCGCACTGCGTAGAGGAAGACAATGTAGATGGTTGGAGTATCCCGGGTGATGAAGGCAAAGGGCAGAGTGCCGACGCAGAGGATGAACATCCCAGTGACAGCCAGGCGCTTAGCCCCGTAACGGTCGAAGAGGTTCCCGGTGATGGGACTCATGAATCCCATGAAGATTGCCCCAAAAAGCAGGGTCAGTCCAGAATGGAAGGCTGACATACCGTGGATAATCTGCAGGTAGAGTGGGATAACCAGTTCGACGCCGACCATCGCCATCATAACGATAGAACTGAGGATGGTCGCCAGGGTGAACTCGGCACTCTCGAAGACCTTGAATTCCAGGAATGGTTCGTCGAGCTTACCTTGCCGCCAGACCAGGATGGCAACCAGGATAGCACCGATAATGATGGTTGAGATCACCACGGGATCGGTCCATCCCTTGTCACCAACACTGGAGAAACCGTAGAGCATGCTGCCGAAACCGAGGGTTGAGATGATAACGGAAAGCCAATCCAGGTGGGGATGACGGTTTGGAATAACGTTCTTAACAAAGAAGAAGCTAGCCAGGATAACAACTGCCGTGATAGGGACGATCATCCCGAAGAGCCACCGCCAGGAGAAGTTATCGATGACCCATCCGGAAAGGGTCGGGCCGATCGCTGGGGCCAGACCGATCACTAATCCGTTTACCCCCATGGCAGCACCCCGCTTCTCAGGCGGGTAGATCGTCAACATGATGTTTTGCATCAAAGGCATGTTGATGCCGACCCCGACCGCTTGAATAAGACGTCCAGTGAGCAGGACCGCAAACGAAGGCGCCAACCAGGACAGGACAGTTCCAACTTCAAAGATCGACATAGCAAGGATAAATAATAGCTTGGTGTTGAAGCGGCTGCTTAGGTAGGCACTGACAGGGATCATGATCCCGTTGACCATCAGAAAACCGGTCGTCAGCCACTGAACTGTCGAAGTGCTGATGTTAAATGCATTCATTAATGCGGGAAAAGCGGTTGATAAAATTGTCTGGTTTAAGATCGTACAAAAAGCCCCGATCAAAAGGACCAGGACCATTAGACCACGTTTATAAGGTTTGCCAGTGATATCAACTGCTTGTTCGTTGTGATTCACAAGTAAAAACCTCTTTTCGCAAATTAAGTAATGTGAAGAATATAATACTATTTGATATCTTTGTCAAATAATTTGACAAAAGAATCAGATTAAATGATAATATATTTCACAAATGGAGGGAAGTATATGGATGCATTAGGAAAACAGTTTCGCGAAATCTTCAAGAGTAACGACATCAAGATCGGAATGACTGAGCTGGCTAAGGTAACTGGGGTGTCACCGAGCCAACTCCGTTATTGGGAACGAAAGGGTTACATCCATTCTCAGCAGGATCAACAGAATAAGAATCATCACTTTAGCCTACTGACGGCCTACCAGGTTCGGACGATCAAATTTTATTTGGACGAGGGCTACACCCTGCAAGCGGCTGTTCAGAAGGAACAAAAGCGGCGGGCACTGGGGAAGACCTTCCATCGCTTTATCGAAGAGCGGATCAAAGGCATTGAGCAGGCAGACAATGGGGATGGCCTGGTCACGCTTGGTAAACTCGATGATGATCCTACCAAAGAGGTCTATGCCCGGGTCGAACGGGACGGTAAGACGACACTGCACCTGCGTGAGATCTCTGGCGACTAGTTAACCTTACCGGATTATTGTGGTATGGTGTAATTGAGCTTTTATTTTAATTACGAAAGGAACGAGTCTCGTGAGTGAAGAAGGATTACATTATTCTGACCTGAGTGCTGAAGCTAAGGAGCACGCTTTGAAGTCGTTTATTGACTACTACATCAAGCAGTACCGGCGTGACAGCCTCGAAATTTTGGGTGCCAAGGTTTCTAACGGCGCCATGGGAACAATCAACGAAATACTTAATCTGAATAGTTTTATGGATCACAGCTCATTGGCTGCCGAGAGCTATCGTCTGTCCAAGAGTGCCTATGTTGAGATCATGGAACAACTCACTGACGTGCTCTACCATGAAGATGGTGAACCAGTTCTTGACTGGGACGTTGCTTGGGAAGACCAAGAAGAGCAACTGCCAAGTGAAGATTAACGTTAAAATTTCGAAGACCGCGAAGCTGTTTCGCGGTCTTTTTTACTATCTTGGTTTTGGGACTTGTGGTAAAATAAATGTAGTTTTACGTACGGATAAAATTAACCCAAAATAAGACAACTGAATAGTGATTAGCCGTCCTTGCCGACTCGCAAGCGGCTCTTTTGGTTTACTTATTTTCCGTTAGTATAGTCACGCTAATAAAATAAAAAGGAAAGAAAGGTATTATGGCAAAGTTAAAAATCAAGAATAACGAAGTTGCCTTTTACGCCATGGGGGGCCTTGGCGAAATTGGTAAGAACATGTACTGTGTCCAGTTCCAAGACGAAATCATCATTATTGATTGTGGTGTGCTCTTCCCCGAAGATGAACTTCTCGGGGTTGATTACGTCATTCAGAACTATGACTACCTGGTAGAAAACAAGGATAAGATCAAGGGGATCTTCATCACCCACGGTCACGAAGACCACATCGGTGGGTTGCCGTTCTTCCTCCAAAAGGTGAACGTGCCAATCTACGCAACCCCGTTTGCAATGTCACTGATCAAGGGGAAGCTGGATGAGAAGCACCTCCTGCGTAGTGCCGAACTGCACGAGATCGATGAATTCGATGAGGTTCACTTCAAGAAGCTCTGGGTCAGTTTCTTCCGGACGACCCACTCCATCCCGGACACGATCGGGGTAGCTGTTCACACGCCACAGGGAACGATTGTCCAGACTGGAGACTTCAAGTTTGACTTGACCCCAGTTGGTAACCTGCCTGGTCCGAACCTTCAACAGATGGCTAAGTTGGGATCCGATGGTGTCCTCCTGCTGACCTCTGATAGTACTAACGCCGAACGGCCACAGTTCACCAAGTCGGAACGGTGGGTTGATATTCACATTCGGCGGATTTTTGAACGTATCAAGGGCCGGATCATCTTTGCATCCTTTGCTTCCAACGTCTACCGACTACGTGAAGCCTCCGATGCAGCTATTGCTCAAGGCCGGAAGATTGCTGTCTTTGGCCGGAGTATGGAAAACGCGATCGCTGCCGGGCAGGAGCTTGGCTACCTGAACATTCCAGAGGATTCACTGATTGATCAAAATGAGATCAACAACTATCCACCGGAGAAGGTCCTGATCATGTGTACTGGATCGCAGGGTGAACCAATGGCAGCTTTGAGCCGGATCGCTAATGGTACTCACCGGCAGATTTCAATTCAGCCTGGTGACACGGTGGTCTTCTCCAGTAATCCAATTCCAGGAAACACAACCAGTGTCAACGCCCTGATCAACAAGCTAGAAGAAGACGGCGCCGCGGTTATCCACGGTTATGTTAACAACATCCACACCTCCGGACACGGTGGTCAGATTGATGAAGAGTTCATGCTGCGTTTAATGAAGCCGAAGTTCTTCGCACCTGTTCACGGTGAATACCGGATGCAGAAGATCCACACTAAGTTGGCTCAGATGACAGGTGTCCCAAAGGAAAACAGTTTCATCCTTGAAAACGGGGATGTGCTGGCTCTGACGAAGGACTCCTGTCGGCTAGCTGACCACATCGACAGCGTCTCGGACGTCTACATTGATGGTCGAGACGCCGGTGACACGGTTGGTAATCCCGAGATTCGGGAACGGCGTCTTCTGTCTGAAGAAGGGGTTGTGACTGCCATCGCCGTGGTTGACCTTAAAGACTACCAGATTGTGGCCGGACCAGATATTGTCTCCCGTGGTTTCGTCTACATGCATGAATCTCAAGAACTGATAAAGGCGGCTAACCATGAGGTCTTCTGGGCAATTCTGAACACCTTCAAGAACCATAAGGTAGTTGATCAACGGGTCCTGAATCGGACGATTGTCAGCCGGTTGCAGAAGTTGCTCTTTGACCGGACAGGTCGGAAGCCAGTGATTATCCCAATGATCACTATCTTGAACGGCGATAACCGGGCGGAAAACCATCACTACCGTCATTCCAATCACAAGAATGGTCAGCAACACGAGAATAAGAAAAACCGCCAGGAGAATAATAACAACAACCACGGTGGTAACCACCAACACCGTTCCAATAAGCATCGTCATAGTAAGAAAAATGAAAAGACACCGGTTGCTAGTAAGTAGCCGGTAACAAAAGGTTTGTGAGTGCTGAATAGGCAATCACAAACCTTTTTTAGTCTTTTCATTAAATAAATGCCGCTTTTCTGGTATCATCAATGTAGCAATTATTATTTGTAACTTAATTGTAGAGAGGAAGGAACTCCAGATGTCTGGAAGTGATTACCTAAAAATCTGGTACCGGGTCCAGATCGGTGCCACCTTATTAATTCTGGCAATGATGATGATTCGAAACTATGAGTTTGGCCGGCAGCGAATTGCCGCTCTCCTCTTAGTGACGGTGGTCATCCTTGCCATTGCCCTGATCGTTGAGCTCTGGGAGAAACTCCCACCGATTATCAAACGGATCAATGCTTGGCTGCAGGCCTTAACCCAGCCTTTTATTTTAATCTTGGCATGGGATGTTATTACCCGGGAAATAATTGTCCTGTTGCACCTCCCATCTCGCGGGGTGGTAACATTGATGATTGCCTACTACTTCATCATGTTCGCCCCCTTTGCTAGCGTGATTGGTGGTCAATTGACCTTTAGTATTGAACGGTTCATTTTTGCCTTTTGGACAGTTCCCGTGGTTTTTCTACCCCTGATGGCTCTACCAACTAACCTGGTTGACAACCATTTTCTTCGGTTAGCCCTGTCAACGGGTGCAGTGGGGACAGTGGCCTATTTCATCTTGATAACAACGGTGATGCGGGCTTGGAAGCTTTCGTGGCCTGGTTTGCGTCCACATTGGAGTGGTGATTTCAACTGGTGGATCTTATTGGGACTAGTCATTGTTGACCTTGTGTTTACGGGCCTCAACATCGGTCAGTGGCCAAACTTGCATTTAACCAATTGGCACCTGACAATGTCTGCCTTCGAGGCGGGAGTGATGGAAGAGACCCTCTTCCGCTTTGCAGTTTTGGGTATTTTGTTCTACGCTTGGCGTAATGTTAAGCAACGCCTCCCACTGGCAATCGTCACCAGCGCATTTCTGTTTGGCCTTGCCCATCTGTCTAATGCTATGCTTCAACACTGGGACATGACGGTTCTCCAAGCGATTAGTGCTTTTGCGCTTGGCTTGTTCTTTGCCGTAGTTTACGTCTACACGGGACAACTGTGGTTAACGATGGTGATGCACGGCTTGCTCGACTGGACGAGCTTTATTGTGACTGGTTCTGACCTGATGAAGGGGACCACGAACTGGGCGGACTGGGTCAGTGTAATCATTGAACTGGCTGTCTTTGCTGGGATCACCGTTTGGATGATGTTTGGTCAACGCCGCAAGGTCATGGAACGCCACGTTGCCCGGCTTACTGGAGAAGACCAGCACTTTGGCTTCATGGTGCAATATTAGTATTATTATTAGTTGAATAGATAAAAGAGGCTCCTGACGTTCGAATTGACCGAATATCAGGAGCCTCTTTTGAATTTTCTAAGCGAGGTGACGGTGTAGGTAGTCCGCTAACAGTGACAGAGAGTAACAGACGATAAAGTAGAGAACCGCCAAAGCAACAAACATCGGAATGATGTAATTAGTATTTTGACCGTAGATAATTTGG
>CAMCCW010000020.1 GCA_945873395.1 uncultured Lactobacillus sp.
AATCATACATTTTTAAACCGCCATAAAACGACAATTTTAAATCGCCCTTGACACCATGCTCAGTAACAATTTCATCAGCACTTAGGTTTTGATAAAGCTTGGCGATCTCCTGCTTCAAGGGGATAGAGCCTTCAATAGCACCATAGGTTAATCGGGTATTAACGAGCTTGTTAATAAACTCCTTCTCGTCAACACCAACCGTTTCCAGTAAAGTATGAATACTAAACGGTGACACACAGGTCTCGCCCAGATTATATTTGGCCTTTGTTTCGTACTCATTCATCCATTGTTCAACGCCGAAATCTTTAATCTTCATCAGAATACACTCCCTTTTTACAATTCAACTGATGTTCCAACATTATGTTCTACTGCGCGTTGCAATGCTAAATTAGCGGCTTCAAGGTCCTGAAGGGCAATCCCGGTGCTATCAAATACCGTAATCTGTTGATCATCTTGGCGCCCCACCGACTGTCCAGCAAGCACTTCGCCGATTTCTTGAATATTCTCCTTCTTTAGAGTGCCATCTTTAATAGGATTTTGCGTTTCACCAACCGTAGTTGCCTGCTCTAAATCATCAACATAAACGTTGGCATGAGCAAAGATAGCTGTATCAAGCTCCTGTTTTCCTTCCATGTCAGCACCAATCGCATTAATATGCGTGCCAGCTTGTACCCATTCTGCTTTAATCAACGGCTTAGTCGAAGGGGTTGCAGTGACAATCACTTGAGCAGCAGCGACTGCCTTATCCAGAGCATTAACTGCTACAAACTTCACTGTTGAAAGTCGCTTCTCGATCTTCTCTGCCACAACTGCTTCATATGCTTGGATATCATGACTAAAGAGTTCCACCAACCGTTTCTTTGCGGTATCAACAAATTTTTCGGCATTCTCATGATTCATTGGGTCATAAACTTCAACTGTCGATATTTCGGGCAGAACACATAATTGTGCCATGATTTGATAAAGGGCCTGACCACCGGCACCAACCATCAAGAGAGTATTGCTGTGCGGATTAGCGAGTACTCGACTGGCCACCGCCCCGGCAGCGCCAGTCCGATAACCGGTCAACGCTGGTGCATTAATAATCCCTGTCGGTTCGCCTGTTTCACTACTATACAGAGTTACCAGCCCATTTAACTCTGGCATATTCTGCTGAGCATTGTTGCCGAACCAAGTAAGCAGCTTGTTACCAAAAATGTGTTTTGGCTGAAGTGCCCCTGACCGAATATCCATATCAGCCATATCGCTGAAAGCATGATAAATCATTGGCCATATTTCACCGGTCTTCATCGCCTTTTCTTTATATGCATCCTGTACAACATCAATAACCGCCGGCATATCTATTAAGCGACTAATGTCATGAGCATTTAATACCTTTGTCATCGTATGTCCTCCCAATCTAACCGATTTCAAAAAAAGAAGGCACCTATAACAAGCCTTAAGTGATTAGATCACTTTACCTACGGCTTGAAATAAATGCCTTCTATCTACTTAACCGGTGTCAAATAGATTTTCTATTTAATTATCTTTAATATATCTTTATTTGGAAACGCTGTCAAGATATATTTGTTATTCTTTTCATCTAATCATATTGGTGCATGTACTTCGAAAGCCGCTTCAATCCTTCACGCAGCGTAGCCTCAGGAGCACAGTAGCCCAGTCGAACATGTTCAGGGGTATCAAAGGCATCCCCCGGTACCAGCAGAACCCCTTCATCCTTCAGCAGATTCTCACAGAAAGTATGGATATCAACTGGTACATCCAGCTTCGGGAACGAGGTTGAGACCGCCCGCGGCATTACAACACTGGCCCGGTCTTCGTGGTCAATCCAGTCCTTGTAAATTGCCAGGTTACCGAGCACCAGCTTACGGTTACGAGCCAAGACCTGGTCCCGGTGCCGTAGAACATAGGTAGCCAGCTGGTCATTGAAAACCCCACCACAGATCATGGTGTAGTCCCGGAACTTCCGAAAGACGTCTGCCAGCTCAGCGTTCGTAGCCGTCCAACCAATCCGGACCCCCGGAACGGAGTAGGTCTTCGACAATGAGTTGGTCGAGATCCCTTTGTCGTAAAGGTCAACAATTGGTGTAAAGTCCTCTGGGTGGTCGAGCGGCAGGTAGACCTCATCGACCAGAACGTAGGCGCCGACTGATTTAGCAATCTCAACCACCTGTTCTAGGAAGTCCCGATCCAAAATGGTTCCCGTCGGATTGTTGGCGTTGTTCAGGCAGATCATCTTGGTGTCCGGGCGGATCAATTGCTTCAGCTCATCAAGGTCCGGGTACCAGTTGGCCTCCTCGTGGATGTGCCAGTAGTCGACATCAGCACCCAGTGACTTCGGAATGTCATACAGCTGCTGATAGGAAGGATATTCGGCGATGACGTGGTCTCCACGGTTGATTAGCGCGTAGAGGGCCAGAATGTTTGCCCCCGTAGCTCCATTGGTCTGGAGAATGTTATCAGGATCGACATATTGATAGAGTTTAGCAACCTCCTGCTTGAACTCCGGTGAGCCTTCGATCCAGCCGTAGTTCATCTTCTGCTTATCCAGCATTTCGTAAAACTCCTGACCGTGGTGGCCGTCCAGGTTGAGCAGCTCGTGCATGCTCATGGACGCGATCGTACTCTGCGAAATATCATAAGTGGCACTCTTTTCCCACTTGTTAAGCCACGATTCAACGCCGAATGGTGCAATTTTAACCATAATGAAAACCTCCTAGTTAATCGAAATCGTCCCGTTAGCAACCAGGATCAGGGAAGCCACCGCAAAGATGGTGATCAAGGCCATTGCCCACTTCTCCTTGCTAGTGACTTGGTGGCCAAATTCCTTGCAGGCCTGCAGGTAGAAGATGAAGCCGGGCAGGAAACCAACCGAAACCATCATGACCTGCTTCCAGCCGGAGAGGATCATTGCCATCAGTTCAAACAGGGTGGCGATCAGACCGATAGTAAACTGTCCCCATTCCTGGTGCTGCCAGCTGTACATCATCTGGTAGATCCCCACCAGTAGGTAGCAGATCAGGATGGCCGCCGTACACAGGGTGTAAGCAAAATTATATGCATAGGACGTGAACAGCAGTGAGAACAGGAACAACGATTGCAATACCCCAGTGATGATCAGTGCCCGGGTTGGGGCCTTCTTGGCGTTAACCTCACCCCATGAAGTTGGTAATGTCTGATCATCAGCCATTAGCATCAGTGATTCAGCAGGCAGCATCGTCCAGGAGAGCCAGGAGACCAGCACGGAGATAATCAGACCGATACTGATCAGGGCCGCACCCCAGTTACCAACTAAGTGCTGCATGATGGCCCCCAGAGCCGGTTGGCCGCCAGCAGCCAGTTGGGCCCGCGTCATCACCCCATAAGGCAGGACAGAAACTACAATGTAGATTACCAGCAGGCTGACCAGCCCCAGAATCGAGGCCTTTTCGGCATCGGAACGAGTCCGGGCCCGACTGGAAAGCACGGAAGCCCCTTCGACCCCAACGAAAAGCCACATCATGACCATGATGGAGCCCTTGATCTGGTCAAAAATAGAGCCAGACTTAGCACTGTGGGCGTTTTGGGCAACATTCCCCCAGAAGTCCGCGGTGAAGATCCGAGCCTTGAAGCCGAGGATCACACAGATAACAAAGACGACCAGCGGGATGATCTTGCAGATTGTCCCGATCGAGTTAATGAACGCCGCCGACTCGATTCCCTGGTTAACCAGGAACGTCAAAACCCACGTTAAAATAATTGCAACGATGATTGAAAAGAGGTTTTGCCCGTTCTTGAAGAGCTTGGGGAAGAAGGTCCCCAGGGCACTCATTGTGATGGTCGCGAAGGCGATGTTGCCTAGCCAGGCCGATAGCCAATAGGCCCAACCGGATATAAACTCGCCCAGCGGTCCAAACGCCGCGGCCGCGTAACTAAAGATCCCGGAATCGAGGTCCGGCCGTTTCTGTGAAAGGTTATTCAACGACAGGACCAGGGTCAGGACCCCAATCCCCACGATAACCCAGGCGATCATGGCCGGGCCGGGGGCAGCGGCACTGGCCAGGTCGCTGGTGATCCCAAACGCCCCCGAACCAATCGTCGAGCCGATAATCAATAGTGTCAGTTCACTAGTATTAATTCCCTTTTTCTCATTCATTCTCTTTCCACCTCACGATCAAGTTTAGGAAATTATGGCCCTATTATAGCAACTCGTGAAAACGCTATCAATAGGAAGAAAAATAAAAAACTGACAAGTTATTAATACTTTGCCAGTCCTGTTTAATACTTACTTATCATAATCAACAATCTTAAAATTATTATCCGTTAAGGTGGCTGTCGTCAGGCTCCCGTTCTTCGGTCGTACCGTGACGTCATACTTGCCACCACCGAAGCGTTCCACTAGGCTCAGCAGGGTGTTACCGTGGCTGACCCAGAGGACGTTGGCATCATCAGGCAGATCAGCATTGCGGACCAGGGCAATTCCCTTGTCCATCCGCTTCCAGTACTCGGCGTTATTCTCAGCGTCGTGGAACGGATCCGCATCCTTCAGCCAATCTTTGGCCGTGCCGATGGAATACTTGGTAACAATGTCATGGAAGTTCTTATAGCCATGCGGGGCCCCGGCATTGTACCAGGCAACATCCATGTTGGTTCCCTCATAAGAACCATAGAACTCCTCGCGGAAGTACGGTGAGGTTACTGGGTGCTTAACCGAGTCCGCCTGGTTGAGGTCGAGGATCGTCTGAATCGTCTCCATTGCCCGCGTCGTATCACTGCAAAAAGCCGCATCGAAGTGAATGTCCTTGAGCCGTTCCCCGGCATCACGCGCGTTCTGCTTTCCCTTTTCGGTCAGCGGTGAATTACTCCACCCCTGCAGCTTGTTATAAATATTAAAGTAGGTCTGACCGTGCCGGACCAGGTACAAATTTAGCTTTGTCATCGTATTCATCCTCCTAATTGGCTATTTTCTTTATTGTACCGCTTCCAATCGAGTGCTTGTAGCGATTTTGTCTTAATCCTTTCTTAAAAACATTTATTTGGCCCTTAGGTGTTTAGTCACACTTTCTTCATAACCATCCCCTAGACTAAAAGTATGGAAGGAAGGAATTAACATGACACTAAAAGACACAAGTAATGCCGATATCGTCGCTGCCCGAATCGTGGCGATCAATGGCAAGTCAGTCAAGGTCGTCACTGAAGATGGCCAGAAGCTAAGGATTCCTCTCACTAAGCAATACCGCCAGGACAAGAACTGGTTAGCATCCTTAAAAGATATTCTCAAAGCGGGGATCTGGATCCCGGTTAACCGGCACCTGAAACAGCTATTTAATTACGACTGGCTGACTGGACCGACAACGGCACCCGTAAAGGATTAAGTTTTCTCAATGATTGAACCGAAAATCATGTTTCGCGCTAATCTGTGATAAAATATTTTTGATTTGCTAAATTTATTCTGGCAAGTTAAACAAACACTTTGATTGCGAGGAACATTCCTAATGAAAAAATTAAGCAAATTTGTGGACACTAGGATTGGCTTTTTCGTCCTCCTGGTTGTCCTTTTTTGGTTCAAAACCCTGTTTGCTTACTTTACCGATTTTAGTCTCGGGGTCGAGGGAATCTTCCAATTTCTGATTCTGGTCTTCAACCCCCTGGCAACCACCGCACTAATTTATAGTCTAGCTTTCTATTTCAAACGGGCGCGGTTCTTCTACCCAGTAATCATGGGACTGGACATCGCTAATACACTCCTGCTCTACCTCAACGTGATCTATTATCGTGAGTTTACGGACTTCATGACCATCGCCACGATGACCGGTTACTCCAAAGTTAATCAGGGACTCAGCGGGAGCTCATTAGCCCTGACCAACTTCCACGATGTATTCTACTGGCTCGACATCGTGATTATCCTGCTCCTGATGTTGTTCAAGAAGATCCATTTTGATCCCCGTGCAATTGGCAGTCGCTTGGCCTTTGCCTTCACCTCGATGTCACTGGTCCTCTTTGGCTGTAACCTGGCTTTTGGTGAAATGAGCCGGCCGCAATTGCTGGGACGGACCTTTGACCGTAACTACATCGTCAAGTACCTGGGGATCGACGCCTTCACCGGCTACGACCTTGTTAAATCCCAGCACATCAATGACATGCGGCAGAGTGCCACCAAGTCCGAGCTAGAAAAGGTCAAGAAATTCACGGACAAACACTATGCCAAGGCTAATCCCCAGATGTTTGGGATTGCCAAGGGCCGCAACGTGATCGTTATTCACCTGGAGAGCTTCCAGCAGTTCATCATCGCCAAGAAGATTAACGGTCAGGAAGTCACGCCATTCCTTAATTCGCTTTACCACAGCAATGACACTTACGCCTTCGACAACTTCTTCCACCAGGTTGGGCAAGGTAAGACCAGTGATGCGGAAAACATGCTGGAAACCTCCACCTTTGGGCTGCCGCAGGGATCACTGTTTGCCACTCTAGGTAGTGACAACACCTTCCAGGGGGCCCCGGCAATCCTCAACCAGCGGGCCGGCTACACCAGCGCGGTCTTCCACGGTAACGTCGCCAGCTTCTGGAACCGAAATAACGTCTACAAGAACCTCGGTTACCAGTACTTCTTCGACGCCAGTTACTACGATACCTCTGGTGACAAGTCCACTGGCTATGGTCTGAAAGATAAGCTGCTCTTCAAAGACTCGATTAAGTACCTGCAAACCCTCCAGCAGCCGTTCTATGCCAAGTACATCACAGTTACTAACCACTTCCCGTACGATCTGGACGATGAGGATAAAGATCCAAACTTCCAGACCACTAACACGGGAGATAGTAACGTCGATAACTACTTTGTGACCGCCCACTACCTCGATCAGTCACTTCAGGAATTCTTCAACTACCTGAAGAAGAGCGGCCTGTATGATCACTCCATTATTATGATCTACGGGGACCACTACGGAATCTCCAACAGCGAAAACACTTCCCTGGCCAGCGTGCTGGGAAAGAGCGCCGATGACTGGACTGACTTCGACAATGCCCAGCTCCAGCGGGTTCCATTGATGTTTGTCATTCCGGATTCCGGTGGCCACGGTCACATCGACCATACCTATGGTGGGGAAATTGACGTCCTGCCGACCCTGCTCCACCTGTTGGGGATTTCTTCTAAACGCTACATCCAGTTTGGAACCGACCTCTTCTCCAGTCAGCATAGTCAAGTCGTTGCTTTCCGTAACCAGGACTTCGTTACACCGCACTACACGGTGATCGGAGGAACGGTTTACGATAATCGCACTGGTAAGGAAGCCAAATTGACTAAGAAGCAGCAGGAACGGATCAAGAAGGACCACCGGCTAGTCAATACTGAGCTAAGCCTATCCGACTCACTGAATGAGAAGAACCTCCTTCGTTTCTACCATCCGAAGGGCTTTAAACCGGTCAACCCCGCCGATTACAATTACTCCAACGGGTTGAAGCGTGCCGAACGGATCGAACGCAAGAAGGGTAATAAGTCGACCAGTCTCTACTCAGAGAACCATGATCAGTCGACAGAGGATGACTACAGTACCGATGCACCAGAACAGAACCATTCTTCAACTGATTCTAACCGGATCAAGATTACCAATCCTGATGCTAACAACAAGTAAATAGTTATTCTAAGGCTCTGATGACGCAATGCCTCATCAGGGTCTTTTATATTTCCCGGGAAATTAATACCCCGTGATTCTTAATAATCTCCTAAATTTAACTGAAACAGACTGGCAAGACATTAGTAATCTGATAGACTGACTATAAATATATAGGAGGGATATGCTTGACTTTAACAGTTAAACCGCTAAAACCAAGTTTGCCTGAATATCGCCAGGTCAAGGCGCTTTACTACCGTGCCTTTCCTGAATACGAACAAGAAGCCTGGAGCCGACTGCTTTTTAAGCGGCTCTTCCGACGGGCCGACTTTCTCGTCTTCTACGATCAAGACCAGTTCGTTGGCCTTTCGTATGTCATCCACCATCATGGAATTCACTATGTTCTCTACCTGGCCGTCAACGACCAGGTTCGTTCCAAGGGTTATGGAAGCAAGATTCTCGATCACCTTAAGGATCTTTACGCCCCAGACACCCTGATTCTAGACATTGAACAACCTGACCCGGTGGCAACTAATAATCACCAGCGCTTGCGGCGGCTACGTTTCTACCGGAAGAACGGTTTCTCACTAACTGGCCGACTGACCAAGACGCCAGTGGTCACCTACCAACTGCTATCAACTAACCAGGAGATTGACCATGCTAAAGTTGACAACATGTTTACTTGGTTTAATGGTCGAACCTTTGAATAAGAACGCAAAAAGACGTCCAGCAATAATTCTTGCTGGACGTCTTTTCGTCGATTGATATCTAGATATTAGTGCCATAACCGTTGCCAGAAGTTCCCGCGGGCGACATTATCCGTACTGGACAGCCGATAAGTTAACGGCCGACCATCGAGGGTCTTCAGCTGGTTACCCGATAAGTCCAGCTCACCCAGCGTCCGGTTACGACTGATCGGCGCTTCTAATTGCCCCTTTTTATTCAGGTACCGCTTATTTAGTTTAACCGCCATCGTATACTTATGGACATCATTCCCCGCACTCCAAACCGTGACCTGGCGAGGGCTAAGCATCACCTGACGACTTTGCCCGTTATTCAGGGGTTGCTCCCGGATATTTTTAGGTAGATTAATCGTCTGGAGATGGTAGTTCTGCTTTAACATCTGGTACAGTCGTTGCGTCTGAACAAATCGGTTATCCTTATTTTTACCATTAGCGTGCAGAACCACTGTAATGATCCTGTGGCCCTGGTAGTTACCGGTGCTGACAAAGCACGCTCCGGCAGTATCAGAGGTCCCAGTCTTGAGGCCATCAATTGTTACCCCGGGTACTGTGTATTTGCCCCCTGGCAGCATCTCATTTAGGTTCTTCTCAGTCTTTGTCTTTCCCTTGGCAATGAAAAAAGTTGCTTGTTTTTGCGCCGCAACTTGCAGTAATTGTGGATAATGATCCACCAGATAACGCGTCATAATCGCAACATCCGTGGCTGTCATGGCATTCTCCGCTTTAGCCGAGTATTGCTTAGAGGCCAGTGACTTGAGGTCCCCATTGTTCAGGCCCACCGGATTTACGATGGTGTAATTCTTTAGACCGATGCCCTGCGCCTTTTGCTGGAGCTTCATGTTGAACTCATCCATACTGTCACCAGCTGCAGCTGATAAAGCCATCGTGGCCCCATCGGCTGATTTTACCAGGGCCGCATTCAGGAGTTCACGAACCGTGTATGACTGCCCTTCCTGCAAACCAATAGCTGAATAGTGGGGATCATTTGAGATTGCTGCAGTACCACTATCGATCTTAACCTTAGTGTTACCGGTAATCTGATTACTATGGACCTCATCCTCAATTACAATCGCCGTTAAGAGCTTACTAATCGAGGCAATTGGCAGTTTTTGCTGCGCATTTTGTTCATAGATCACCTGGCCAGTTGATGCATCAACCATTACCGCAGCCGAAGCATCAATCAGAGGAGCCGCATGGACTGGAGCAACAATGATTCCAAGTAACAGTGGAATCATTAGTAGGGTTACCAAAAATTTTTTCATCTTTTCCTCCAAAATGGTTAATGGATTGTCAAAATACGATAAGATAGGGATGGTATCAATATCATAAAGGATTGACTAATAAAAATGAACAGTAAGCAAAAACAATTTGTCCTGATAACGGCCATACTCTTCATCGTGCTCGTTTTCTTCATCAATATTCATGCCTACTTCGACAGTAGTCGCTTTATTACCGGCGCAAGTCGCACAAGTCAGGTGCTTAACACCAACCGCCTGCGCCATCCAAACATCAATAAGCCCTCTGAACACAAAAGCTATCCGGACCTCCGCAAGCTGAAACAACTACGGGTCATCGCAGTGCCGAACATGCACCGGGTCTATGTTTTAAGTGGGCAACGGGTTGTCTACATTATGCACGCCCGGGTCACCATCCAGAAACAGTCAATTATAACCAGTGGTAAGCAAGGGCAGCAGGTTGATTACGTCGGTGATGGGCATATATTTGCTGGGGACAACTGGTCTGCGTTAAATCACCAATCATACATCATTGCACCAACAGCAATTAACCAAAAAGCGGTTGCCAAAAACTGGTTAAAGTCAGGATTTAATTTTCCTAACACCATCCAGCTATCGCGACCTGACGCCCAGTGGCTCCAAACTTTGCCCAAAAACACCAAGATTACCATTCGCTAAAGGAGAATTCGCATGTTCAATCAATTTATAACTCGCGCCTTTATCCATCGTCTGCTTATCAGTGACGGGGCATTAGTTATTTTTATTATTCTCTACAACTTACTGGCGATGCTCATTCCAGTCGTCAAACTTACCTGGTGGGTAGCACTTATTGTATTTATCCTAATTAACGTTATCCTGATTGGTTTAAAAGTGATCATTCCGCTGATTAACCAACGACAACAACCTTAGTACCCACCGGTAAGTTCTGCTCCATCCACCGTGCATCAGGAACTGATAGCCGCACACAACCGTGGGAACCCTGGGTCTTACCTAACTTAGCAGCTTCCTTCTGGTTATAGGAGCCATCTGCCTTAGTTGGGACACTATGAAAAAGGTATTCACCATGGTTTAACCAAGAGGTGTAGTAATTAGCCCCTTCCTGCAATTTAGCATTATAAAAGCTATCGCCCCGCTCCTGTTGAACGTGGAACGTCCCGGTTGGGGTAGCACTCTTCATCTTTCCGGTCTTGGGATCCTTTTGGTAAATGCCACCGGTGCTGTACATCGTGTAGATTACCTTGGGCCCATCATAGAGATAGGTGCGATTATTCTTAAGGTCAACCTTTACCCAAAGATCCTTCACCTTGTTAACATCTGGGTAGGGAACCGTTTCTGATGACTTACGCCAGTTAATTGGTGTCCGCATGTGTTGATTTCCCACATTCTTAGTTGTTGAATGTTTCACGGAGCGGCTAACAGCCTCATGGCGGGTTGCCTGCTGAGCATGCTGGTGGGCAGCTTGTAGGTGCGGTGTAACAGCTAGTACGATGACTAGCAGGCAGAAAAGCCCATATACCCAATACTTTGTCCTCTTTCTCAACCGTCTCTCTCCTTTTACGAATTTACATTAGTTAAAAACAACACTATATTATAGTATAGTAGAAGGAATCTTCAATACTAGAAAAGCCGAGTGTGTATTAATGCGTGATAACCTCAAAATCTCTTATTTAACTGCTATTGTCTTTTTTGTCGTCGCTGTGCTAGTCGCTAATTTATAAGGGGGCAGTTTCTAATGGAAAATCTATTAAACTATCCCCGGAAGTGTTGGAACTACATTATTCACCACCACTGGTCTAAGGACATTCTGCGTGCCAATCTCCTCTACATCTTCCTCGTAATCGTGTACAACCTCTTCCACTTCTCGTTAGCGATTATTCACTGGCACATTTTCAACCAATTCTTCTGGTTGATGAACCTCTGCCTCTTCTTCAAACTGGTGCTCGATGTTCTCGACCGGGTGCTCCGCCAACGATAAAGCAATTAACAAGACTAAGAATAAATAGTTGTATTTTAAAGAGCTCACTAAGTATTTAGATGAATGGTGAATTACATCTAAGCTTAGTGGGCTCTATTAGTTCATTTGCGTTTAATATTCATCGAGGAACTGTGTACAGCCAATCGTTTATCAGGATAGAGCTGCTTTGCCAAGGCAGTGACGGCGGTCGGTGCTTCCCCAAAGGCCGTTGCAATTAGAGCGGTCTTCCCTGGATAGGTTACCCCGTCACCGATAGCGTAAACACCAGGAATATTTGTCTGCATGGTCGAATCGACCTTCAAAAGGTGCCGTTCACTAGCCAAATCCAATGACCACTTCGTCAAGGCAGCATTATTGGCAGTAAAACCATAGTTAACCACCAGCTGGTCGACAGTTAACTGGTCCTCCTCATCGCTACGCATCTTCTTCAGGCCGATGATAACATCATCCCCTGCCTGAGTTAGACTCTTCGGCAGATAGGGGGTAACCAGGTGCACGGTAGACTGCTTCAGCTTGCTGACGGTGTGCTCCATTCCCCGGAACTGGTTCCGCCGGTGAATCAAGTAGACATCCTTGGCGATTGGTTCCAGCATCAATGCAATGTCAATGGCTGAATCACCACCGCCCAGCACCGCTACTCGCTGGTCAGCAAAATCGTCCTTGTGATTGACGAAGTAGTGTAACTGGTGGCCTTCCAACTGGTCAGCGCCATCAAGTGCCAAGCGCCGCGGCGTAAAAGCCCCATTTCCCAGGGCAATAATGACGGCCTTGGAGTGGGAAATCCGCTGTGATGACTTGATGGTGAAGGTACCATCATCCTCTTTGATCACGTCATCAACGGTCTCATTCAAGAATTGGTCAATCGGTGCCACTGTCAACTGGTCCTTCAGGCGGTCAACGAGTTTCTGACCCGTAACTCCAGGAAGCCCGGCCACATCCCAGATCTGCTTTTCGGGGTACAGAGCGGCAACTTGTCCCCCGAGTTGGGGCAGGCTCTCAATTAACTGAGCATGTAATTCGTGTAGTCCGCAATAAAAGGCGGCAAACATTCCGGCAGGTCCACCACCAATAATCGTCACATCATAACTCTCTTCTGTCATTAATACGGACCTCGCTTTCTTATTTTTTGCTTAATCATTATAACATTTTCTTAGCTGATTAAAATTTTAATAAAGCGCTACCATATTTACTGCATTGCCTATTGTGTTTAATAAAAAACTAATTTATTATAGAAAATGTAGATAGTAAATTTTAGTTAATCTTGGAGGGACTAATATGGCTAAACGAAAAATGATTCTTGATCTGGATACCGGTGTTGATGACGCTTTAGCAATCGCCTACGCCCTGGCTGATCCAGAAGTTGACCTGATTGGGATTGTCAGCTCCTACGGTAACAACCTACTCGATGTTTGTGCCGAGAACAGTCTGAAGCTGTTGGAACTGCTTGGTCACACTGATATTCCTGTATTCAAGGGTCTGCCACACTCAAGCACGACGGATCACTTCGATGTTATGCAGGTTTCCAAAGATATCCACGGAAACAACGGGATTGGTGAAGTTCAACTACCAGCCCCAAGCCGGAGTGTTGAAGAAGAGTCCGGAGTCGACTTCTACATTGACGCCGCTCACAAATACGGTAAAGACCTGATCATCATCCCAACTGGCCCAATGACCAACTTGGCTGCGGCCCTCAAGAAGGATCCAGAAATTGCCCACCTGATTGGTAACGTTACCTTCATGGGTGGTGCTCTGACGGTCGAAGGGAATGTTACCCCCGTTGCCGAAGCTAACATCAACCAGGATCCAAAGGCTGCTAACGAAGTATTGACTTCCGACCTGCCACTGACGATGGTGGGCCTGGACGTTACCCTGCGGACGCTTCTGACCAAGAAGGAAACTCAACAATGGCGTGACCTGGGTACTAAGGCTGGTAAGGCCTATGCCGACATTACTGACTTCTACATTGATGCCTACTACAACCTGGACATCGATAAGAACGGTTGTGCTATCCACGACCCACTGGCTGTCGGTGTTGGGATTGACCCATCCTTCGTTACTACCCTGAGTCTCTTTGTTAAGTGTGTCTACGAGGAAGGTCCTTACTACGCGCGGATTATCGGTGACAACTCCAAGTTGAACGATCCTAACCCGAACGTTAAGGTTGCCATCAACGTTGATAAGGACCGTTACCTGAAGGTCTTCATGGACCACTTGACGAACCTGTTCAAGGAACACTAGAACTAAATAAATTAAGCTGTCAACGGCCATTGCGATCGTTGACAGCTTTTTTAGTTAAGAAGCTTTTCAAGAACTCGCTTCAGTCTAGCCAAGGCAATTGTCTGGCCAGCAGGATCGCGAAAACACTCATTGATGGTGGCGTGACAAAGCGTCATCACTGTCCACTCAGTATCATTACGTGGTGCAGCAGTCTGGCGTAACGGAAGAACCCCCACATTCGTCAGAAAATGACGGCGAATGTAATCACAGTAGGGACTACGGTGAACCCGATCAACAAAACCAGCAACCATCTGATAATAGTCATCAGCGGTCAGCTGGCTGGCTTGATCAGTGAGCGGCGCGTGAATCTTGGTCATCACCACCGCAAATAGGTACAGATAAGCGTCCGCAAGATCCGTGAAATACTTATAAAAGGCGCCACGGGAGATTTCTGCCTGCTTGATGATCCGCGCTACTTCCGCATCCGGCAAGTTGTGCTGGCTAAACTCATTTAACAAGGCTGCTGTAATTCTTTGTTTCTTTTCATCCTTCAAGTTTTTAAAGGTACGACTTGGCATTATTTCAACCTCACATCATATTACGAATAACTAGTGATATAGCCAGGATCAGTGCTCCGATTCCGACAATAATCTGCATCAAGCGCCCTGGCAGGTGCCGAACAATAATCGGTCCCAGGATTCCCCCAAGGATGTTACCAATGAAAAGTGGCAGGACGTAATGCCAATAAATGGCCGTCTCAATAGCAAAAATGATAACCGCCATCGTGTTTGTCGCGGTCATCGCAACATTCTTCAGGGCATTATTGACAGCAAAGGATTGTCCACGATTGACCACCGTCAGCAGGGTTAGCATCATGACCCCAGCTCCGGCATTGAAGTAGCCAGAGTAGATCCCAACAATGAAGATCCCAACCCAAGCTAGAAAGCGGTGTAGACGAGACCGGCCAAATGCACGACTGTTTTGAACCATCTCTGGTTGAGCCTGGCGGGGCTTATGAGGGACCATCAGGACGATTCCGGCCATACCAATGCAGATTGGCACTAGCTCTTGGAACCACTTCCCAGGGAGGGCAAAGAGCAAAAGAGCACCGATAATCGCCCCGGTCAGAACGACGGGAATCATAATCCACATCTGTTTACGGTTATTTCGAAGCTCGCGTGCTGAGGACAACACCGAACTATACCCACTGGCTACCGTAGAAAAGCTACTAGTAACGTTGGCCATCACGGGTGAAATTCCCATTGCCAAAAGCGATGGATACGAAACCAGTGAGGCTAGGCCGGCAGCCGCACTAGTGATTCCTGCCAGGATGCCGATAACGATCAATAAGATACTCGAAGTCAATTCAGTCATTTTCTCCAACCTTTAATTTTAGTCATTTTTCATTGTACCTGTTCCCAAAAGTTTCTGCACGTCCTTTCCAATATTTGAACTTCAAGAGCGATTTATGTATCATAAGTGGTAGGATTAATACGATGTCTGGGGTGCCTTCCGGCTGAGATAATACCCATTGAACCTGAACTGGCTAATACCAGCGGAGGAAGATTCGGTAAAATTTCATTGATAAAAAGTTCGTATCCCACGATGTCTTTCATTGTGGGCTTTTTATTTGCCCTAATTCACAATCTAGCTAAGGAGTATTTCAATTTATGAAGAAAGGTTTTCACTTACGCGACATTATTCTCCTCGCCCTTATCGGCATTATCTTCGGCGTTATCTACTATGCAGCGGGATTCGTCTATAACGGCCTCACCCTCCTGTTGACTCCAGTAGGTTACGGTCCCATGGCCAACGACATCACCATGGGAATCTGGTGCATGGCCGGGCCCCTTGCTGGCTTCATGTTTCGTCTTCCCGGAGCTTCATTCCTTGGCGAATTCCTAGGGGCAGCTGTTGAAATGTTCCTCGGTGACCAGTGGGGTGCTGCCACCCTGATCTCCGGTGCCGTCCAGGGGGTCGGAACTGAATTGGGCTTCACCTTAACCGGGTACCGGATTTATAACTGGCTCACTATTATCATGGTGACGATCATGACCACCATTGTTACCTTTGCTTGGGACTGGTTCCGCAATGGTTACAGTCACTTTGCCGGCCACATGCTAGTGATCATGGTCATTGTCCGCCTCATTTCTATTTTCTTCTTCACCGGGGTGTTGAACAAACTGATCATCAACATGCTTGATCGCGCCCACGTCATTCGGAGGTAAATTATCATGAAGGCCATCAGCATCGAACAGCTTAGCTTTCAATTCGAACACCAACAGCCCGTTATCGCTAATCTCAGCATGAACATCGATTGTGGTGAGGTTTGTTTGATCACCGGACCATCTGGCTGTGGAAAATCCACCCTGCTTCGTTTGATCGCCGGGTTATTGCCAAAGTACGGCGGTCGGGTAACAGCCGGTCAGATCAGGCGGGCAACCATCGACGGCCACACTGTCAGGATGGGGATGCTCTTCCAGGATCCAGCCATGCAATTTGCCATGGACACCCCACGTCACGAGTTGGAATTCACCCTTGAAAACTGCCAAGTCGCACCGGACCAGATGCCAGCACGTATTCAGGAAGCTAGTGACTTCTGCCAGATCAGTGATCTTCTCGACCAGTCAATCGCCACCCTCTCTGGTGGTCAACAGCAGCGAGTGGCCCTGGCGGTGGTCGTAGCAATGCGTCCTGACATACTCCTTCTCGACGAACCCTTTGCTGCTATTGATGAAGCCAACCGTCAGTTTTTGATTAAACAATTGGGTGAATGGCGTGCTGCCCAGGCTGGCCGTACAATCATTATCACCGATCATGACTGCCATGACTATGCCGCACTTGTGCCCCGTGTCTTTCGTTTCACCGCCGGGCAGCTAAACGCTCTTTCTCCGGAGCAAGGAAAAGCGCTAATTAAGCGTGCTGATGATGCAGCAAATATGCCACTTCAGGTTACTCTCCCATTGCCGACGGATCCGACAATCATTCATCTCAACCACGTCAAAATTAGTCAGGGAGATCGAAGACTGATTACCATCCCCGACCTATCAATTGTGAAAAACAAAATTACACTGTTGACTGGCGCCAACGGGACAGGAAAGTCGACATTCTTCAAAGCGCTCACCCGATTAATTCCCTACAAGGGCGAAATTGATTATCTGCAAAAGAATATTCAGAAAATATCACCCGGGAAATATCATTATCAGGTTGGTCTGGTCTTCCAACAGGCCAATGAACAATTCCTCAACGTTACCGTGGGCGAAGAACTGGCCCTCAGTGCTCGTCACCAGCGTCAGTCTCTCCTCACCAATGATCGGCTAACGGATGTACTCCGTGACATTGGTCTAGCAGGGATGGAGGACCGTGTGGTGTATTCACTCAGTGGTGGTCAGCGCAAAAAGCTTCAATTACTAGTCATGCTGATGATTGGCCATCCTGTCCTCCTTCTTGACGAACCCTTCGCCGGTCTCGATCAGGACTCGCTGACAGCTGTCTTCTCACTGATCAAGCGCTGTCAGCAATCCTTACCTCAGACCATCCTGATTATCAGTCACCAGTTGACAGGGCTCGATCAGCTGGTGGACTATCACCTTCACCTGGATGATGAAAAGCTCACCTATGAGGGGGTGCAAGCATGAACCCCAGCTTAAAACTATTTCTCGTTCTCATTATTGCCCTCGAGGTCACCTTCACCAGTCACCTTTACAGTAATGTTGTGATCATCATTCTGGCCTTATCTTACCTGATTTACCGGCGGGTACGCTGGCAACGGCTGGCCTGGCTAATCATCATCACTCTTGTACCAGCGGTTGCCATCTTTGTCACCATTACTTTCTTCAGTCCTGGTCATAATGTCTACTTTGCCTGGGTCCTGGTAAGCCGACTCTACGTCTACGTCATGACCGGGTCAGCCGTCAGCTGTACCACCAGTGCCTTGCAACTAGTTCGATCTCTTGAACAAAACTGCCACCTTCCGAGCAAGTTTGCCTATGGGATCCTGGCTGCCCTTAATCTCTTTCCGCGCATTGCTCAGGAGGTCCGTCTTATCCGCATCGCCGGACAGATGCGTGGAATCACCTTGCACTGGTGGTCGCCACGCCTCTACTTCAAGGCTATCTTAGCTGCCAGCCAGTGGGCAGACCAGATGGCCCAGGCCATGGAGAGCCACGGTTTTGTGGAGGGGCAGGTACGAACTAGCGCTCACCGCATCTCGCTAACCAGCCGGGACTGGACGACTTTTCTCATCCTAGTGGTCGCTCTCCAACTCCTTATCATTGCACTCCCTTAGCCGATCAGGCATAATGAAAATGGCAGATTGTAAAATTTAAGTTGAACATTTAAGTGGACAGAAAAACCCATCAA
>CAMCCW010000021.1 GCA_945873395.1 uncultured Lactobacillus sp.
TATGGGTTTTTCTGTCCACTTAAATGTTCAACTTAAATTTTACAATCTGCCTTTTAAATAAATTAACTGATAAACTTAATTAAGTTAATTTACGTAGTCTACGGTCTGAAAAAATTTAAGTAAAATGAAACGTTTTCCCACTTTTCTCTCATCAAAACTTTATTTTGTAATTGACTATTCAAGTGGGGAGGACTAAAATAATTACATTGTTATAAGAAAGTTAGACTTTTCTAATATTCGGAATGAGTATTCCCAAATGATTAATCTGACTGTAATTATAAATGGAGGAATCAAATCTTTATGAGCAAACAAAAAGATATTGATACCGCATTCTTCGGGCAACCGCGTGGTCTCTCGACCCTGTTCTTCACTGAAATGTGGGAACGGTTCAGTTACTACGGAATGCGGGCAATTCTGTTATTCTACATGTACTATGCCGTCACTAAGGGCGGTCTAGGAATGAGTGAAACCACTGCGGCATCGATTATGTCGATCTACGGTTCCCTGGTTTACCTGTCCGGGGTTGTCGGTGGTTGGTTGTCTGACCGGGTCTGGGGCCCACGGCGGACTGTCTTCATTGGTGGTGTCCTGATCATGTTCGGGCACATCGCCTTGTCACTGCCGTTCGGGGTCAGTGCCCTTTATATCTCGATTGCATTGATCGTTGCCGGGACCGGGCTCTTGAAGCCAAACGTCTCTGAAATGGTCGGTGGCCTTTACTCCGAGAATGACCGGCGCCGGGATTCCGGTTTCAGTATGTTCGTCTTCGGGATCAACTTAGGGGCCGCGGTTGCCCCATGGGCGGTTCCGTGGGCTGCTAACGGCTTTGGCTTGAACCTCTTCCATGGTGAGATGAACTTCCACGCCGGGTTCTCCCTGGCCGCTATCGGGATGTTCTTCGGCCTGGTCCAATACGTCATCGGTGGTCGGAAGTACCTGTCAAAGGATAGCCTGTACCCAGACGATCCGATTGACAAGGAAAGCCTCCGTCCAGTAATGATCTGGACCTTGGTTGGGGTAGTTGTCCTGGCCGTTGTTCTTGGTCTGCTGGCTGCAATGGGTCAGTTGAACATTACCAACGTCATCACGATCATCACGATTATCGCGATCGCATTGCCAATCTACTACTTCATCATGATGTTGAACTCCAAGAAGGTAACGAAAGAAGAACACTCACGGGTGCTTGCTTACATCCCATTGTTCATTGCCGCTGTTATCTTCTGGGCAATTGAAGAATCTGGTTCTGTTGTTCTAGCCCTCTTCGCTGAACAACGGACGATCCTTCACATCGGTGGCTGGCACTTCGCCGCTGCTAACTTCCAGACTTTGAACCCACTGTTCATCATGATCCTGACGCCGGTATTCGTTACCCTCTGGGATCACTGGAAGAACCAGCCAAGTGCCCCTGGTAAGTTCGCTGCCGGGCTGGTCTTCGCCGGTCTGTCATACGCCTTCATGGCATTGCCAGCACTGATCCACGGTACCACTGCCGGACGGGTTTCCCCATTCTGGCTGGTTGGTTCCTGGTTCATTGTTGAAATTGGTGAAATGCTGATTTCCCCAATTGGTCTGGCCGTTACGACGCGGCTGGCACCAAAGGCCTTCAAGTCCCAGATGATGAGTATGTGGTTCCTGGCTGATGCCGCTGCCCAAGCGGTTAACGCCCAGATCGTTAAGTTCTACTCATCCGCAACGGAAGTTCCTTACTTCCTGACGATCGGGATTGTAAGTATCGTCTTCGGGGTTATCCTGATGTTCTTCGTCAAGCGGATCCACCGTCTCATGGGTGGCGTTGACTAAGCATTACAATTAAACTTGATTACTATTAAAGCCTGCCGGCACGTGTTCGGCGGGCTTTTTTGCTTAGTAGGGGAACTTCCATAAAAAAATTGAAATTAGGGCTTGCATTTAGTTGTGGAATTGGGTATTATAATAAACGTTGATTAGTTGTGCTTGCGCAGCTGATTGATGAACCCTTTTGGGGGAGTAGCGAAGTCTGGTTAAACGCGACGGTCTGTAAAACCGTTCCTTCGGGTTCGGTGGTTCGAATCCACTCTCCCCCATATTATTATTGGGCTATAGCCAAGCGGTAAGGCAACGGTTTTTGGTACCGTCATGCGCTGGTTCGAATCCAGCTAGCCCAACTGATTAAAAGCGATGGTTGTCTAACCATCGCTTTTTTGTTTTTAAAGTTTAATTTTCGATAAATGTATCATAATAACACAGATATCTTAAAGTGTGCTTGAATGGGTCCCTTGTAAAGAATTAAACTGTTCAACATGCTGTCCAAAAACGGCTGGCCTTGGCAGGACCGGCCGTTGGACAAAAGAGAGAAGGATTTTGTTATTTTGAAGAAATTGGTTCACAATCACGTATTTGCGTTGATTGCCTGGATCGTGATCACGGTGGTTGCTATCGTTGCCCTGCCAAACGTCAACCAGTTAACCCGTGAACACTCCGCAATCAACTTGCCGAAGAGTGCCCAGAGCCAAGTCGCCAGTGCGTTACAAAACGATCACTGGGGACACCACCAGAACAACACCTACCAGGTGGTGGCGGTGTTCAACAATGGCGACCGGGCAATGACGAAGAAGGACAAGCAAAATGTCCAGAAGACCATTGACCACCTGGAAAAACACAGTGGTAAGTATGGGATTAAGGCGGTCACGGGGCCGAATGACAATGCCGCGACGCGTAAGCAGCTGATCTCCAAGGATAAGACCACGGAAATCGCTCAGCTGAACGTCAGCAAGAATCAAGGGACCCTGCGTTACATCAACCGCCAGCTGTCCAGTGCGGCTAAGACCAATGGTGTTAAGACTTACATCACCGGGGCGGACATCCTAAACGATGACTTCTCCGGAGCGGTTCAGGAGGGGATCAAGAAGACCGAGGCCATCTCAGTCATCTTCATCTTTGTTGTCCTGCTCCTGGTCTTCCGTTCACCGATTACGCCATTGATCTCCTTACTAAACGTGGGGATTGCCTTTATCACCTCATTTAGTATCGTTACCAACCTGGTGAAGCATGCGAACTTCCCATTCTCCAACTTTACCCAGGTCTTCATGGTAATTGTCCTCTTCGGGATCGGGACTGATTACAACATTCTGATGTATAACCAGTTCAAGGAAAAACTCGGTCAGGGGATGGATAAATGGGAAGCGGCCCGCGAAGCTCAGCACAAGGCTGGCCGGACAATCCTGTATTCCGGCTCTTCAATTCTGATCGGGTTCACCTCCCTGGCATTGGCTAAGTTCTCGGTTTACCAATCAGCGGTCGGGGTGGCTGTTGGGGTTGCCGTCCTGTTAGTTTTGCTTTTGACCCTGAACCCGTTCTTCATGGCCACGCTTGGTAAGAAGATGTTCTGGCCAGACAAGAAGTTCACTGGTGAGTCCACCAGTAAACCGTGGAATAAGATGGCACAGAGTTCAGTCCTGCACCCGATCATCACCCTGGTGGTGGTCTTTGCGATCCTCTTGCCAATCGGCCTGTCTTACCATAACCATTTGAACTACGATGACGCTGACGAAATCAGCAACACCGTTCCGTCCAAGAAGGGGCTGCTGGTCGTTGAAGACCACTTCTCCAAGGGGACGGCGGAACCAACGACCGTCTACATCAAGTCCAAGCACGGTCTCGATAACGAACAGGACCTGATGCTGATCGATCGGGTCACTAACCAACTGAAGAAGAACAACGGGGTTAAGACGGTGGCTTCCGTTACCCAGCCCGCTGGTTCCAAGGTTAACGAACTCTACGTTAACAACCAGTTGAAGCAGATCACTGGCCAACTCGGGACGGCCCAGTCCAGCATTTCCCAGCTTTCATCGGGGATGCAGAGCCAGGCCAGTGCGGCGGCAGCTCAGGCAGCCATGTCTGGTGCTAGTCCAGCCCAGCTGCAGGCCCAGCAGCAGAGTGGTATGCAGATGATGCAGGGAGTTAGCCGGATGAGCGATGGTCTCAGTCAGGGTGGCGACTACCTAATCGGCCTGCAAAACTCCGCGGCAGCGAATACCTTCTACATTCCAAACAATCAGCTACACAACGGTGAGTTCCAAGAGGCAATCTATAACTACCTGTCTGCTGACAAGAAGACAGCTAAGATCACGATTGTTCTTAACTCTAATCCAAGCGGCGACCGGGCAACACGGGAGATTCCGCAAATCACTGACCTGGTTCGTTACAGCCTGAAGGGGACGGCCCTGCGCCACGCCACTGTGGTTGTCGGTGGTCAGTCGTCTAAGATCACGGATACGAAGAGTGTTGCCGGTGGTGACTTCATGCGGACCGCCGCCATCATGGTTATCGGGATCGGCCTGGCATTGATCCTGATTACCCGGTCACTCCTCCAGCCAGTCTACATCCTGGGGACCCTGGTTTCTGCCTACATGGCAGCCCTGTCGTTGACCCACCTGATGACGCGCGCCTTCCTTGGTCGGCCAATGTTGACCTGGAACACACCGTTCTTCAGTTTCATCATGTTGCTGGCCCTTGGGGTTGACTACAGTATCTTCCTCGTCATGCGTTACCGGAACATTGATCAGACCAAGTACCTGCCGACTGAGCGGATCGTGAGGGCGGCTAAGGAGATCGGGACCGTGGTTATTTCCGCGGCCATCATCCTGAGTGGTACCTTTGCGGCATTGATCCCGTCCGGTATTCCAACGCTGATCGAAGTGGCGATGACCGTTATCTGTGGTCTGATTATCCTTGTGATTGTCATTCCACTGGTCGTTCCATCGACGATTCACCTGACCTACCCAATCAAGTCATCATTCCGTGATGATGAGGGTAACCGGAAGAAGCAATTAACTCATTAAAATAAGTCAGTTCCTAAGATGTGCTATCATGTCTTAGGAACTTTTTTCATAGATAGAAAGGAAATCAATCATGCCAAAACAGGGACAATTTGCCAAGTCGGCACGGCTCAAACAACTCAACAACTTCAAGGTCCGCAGTCGCCAGCAGGGACAGACCATCACCGCAGAACAGTTACCGGACTTCCTCCTTGTCCGGTTCAACCTGACAGCCAAGAAGCGGATCCCGCATGCGGCCCAGGAGACGGCCCAGCGCTTCCTGATTGAAGTGCTCGATCAGCTGGTTAAGGTTAAGGGGGACCTGGTGAGCCTGATTCCGGAACTGCTGAATGACATCAACCACCGGGCCCCTTGGCAGTTCTATATGCAGTTGCTGCCGCAATGGGACCTCCTGCAAGACTTCCTGAAAAAGGAGCTGCCGGCGGTTCCGCTGGCTCAGCGGTGCTATGTAACCACGACAGTGACGACGGCTGACCTGACGAAGACGGTGGCCCAATTGCTGGCTAAGAAGGCGGCGGTAATCACCTTCCTGAAGCGGCCCAATATTCCAGCCGCCATGCAACAACAAACGGCTCAGCTGCTGTGTGGCAGCATCTACCACGATGAAGCGATTGACTGGGCCAAGGTGCGGGCGCTGCTCTCCCCGTTCCCGTTCACGATTGATCCGCAATTGGATGAGGGGACCCGCCAGTGGTTGCAGGCGCTCAACCAACTGTAAATTCCTGCATGAAATTCAAGCTGACCTTTGGTATAATTGACTCGTTACCAAAGAATATAAGGGTGCTATGGTGGAGCAAAATCACCGTTGGCACCCTTTTTGTCTGCAATTATTTAAGGAGGGTTTGTTTTGCAACAGACAAAATCAAAACATATTTACGCTGCCCTGGGGGCCCTGGCGCTGATGACCTTTATTGGGATCCTGAATGAGGCCTCGATGAACGTGACCTATCCGGAACTGGCGGGCCTGTTTCACGTCTCGCTGGATATTATCCAGTGGATCACTACCGGTTACTTACTGATGGTGACGATCACAATGGGGACCACGGCCTATCTCCTGCGGCAATTCACTGCGCGGCGGCTGCACCTGGTTGCCGTGACCGCCTTCATTATCGGTGATGTTCTGAGCGCCATGGCGGTTAACTTCCCGATGCTCTTGATCGGCCGGTTGATCCAGTCCGTGGCCACGGGACTGGCAACGCCGATTCTCTTTCACCTGATCTTCACGGAAATCCCGCGGGAGAAACTGGGGGCGATGACCGGCTTTGCGGGGATGGTAATCTCGTTCGCTCCGGCGCTTGGACCAACCTATGGTGGCTTCATCTCCGAGACCTTCTCCTGGCGGATGATCTTCTGGCTGCTCCTGCCACTGGCCCTGATCAGTCTGGTGGTTGGCCAGCTCTATATTCGTAATCGGCCGCTTGGCAATGACCGGTCTTTCAGCTATGGAAGCTTGATTGCGCTGGCGCTAGCGCTATTTAGCGTTGTCTACGCCTGCTCAACCATCGGGAAGGGTGGCTTTGGTCCGCTCTTCTGGTGCCTGTTAGTAGTAGCAGTGATCTGCTTTGGCCTCTTTGTCTACATCAACAACCATGGCCACTCTCAACTGTTTGACTTGACGGTCTTCAAGGTTAAGCCCCTGCGGTTGTCGACACTGACCTACTTCAGCCTTCAGTTTATCAATATTGGGATTTCCCTGGTAATTCCCCTGTATGCCCAGTACGTGCTGCATACCTCGGCGACGGTCGCCGGGCTGATCCTCCTACCAGGGTCAGTTCTCGGGGCATTTTTGGCACCGGTCGCCGGGCGGTTAGCTGATGAACAGGGCTTTAGACGACCAGTAACCTTTGGCGGGACCCTGCTCTTGGTGGGGGTAGCATGCTTTGCTATCTTCCAGCACCAGCTGACGGCCTGGTGGATGATGATCTTCTTCGTTATCCTGCGGGCTGGTTTCAACTTTGCTTTTGGAAATACGATCTCCAATGCTTCCGTCTTGGTCGACCAGCGTAACAGCTCCGACGTCAACTCGATTTTCAACATGGTCCAGCAGTTTGCCGGGTCCCTGGGTACGGGGCTTTTGGCCTCCGTGATTGCGCTGACCCAGCAGCACAGTGCCGGCTCACTGGCTCAACGAACCTTCGTCGGTGGCCGGATTGACTATCTTCTGCTGACGGCTCTGGCAGTGGTAGTGGTCATTGCGATTATTACCAATTATCGCTGGCAGCACCGGCTCGTTAAGGCTGACCAATGATTGGGGATTTATTGGCCCTGAAGTATGGTAAAATAGGGGTTCGTAATATACAGTGCTGAATTTTAAGGAGTGAGCAAGGATGAGCGAACAACCATTTGTTCCGCTGATTTTAGGAAGCGATTTTAATGCCTACGGAATGGCGCGGTCGATGTATGAAAAGTATGGGGTAAAGTCCCACCTGTACGCGCGGCACGAGTTGGCCCCAACCAAGTATTCCAAGATCGTGGACCTGCACTTTAACGAGAACCTGCAGGCCCCTGACGTGTTTACCAAGGTCCTGATTGATGCTGCTAAGCAATACATCGCCCAGGGTAAGAAAGTGGTCTTGATTAGCTGCGGGGATGACTACACCGAGTTAGTCAGCAAGCACCGCAAGGAACTGTCCAAGTACATGGCCTGCCCATATGCCGACTACGAGGAAGTCGCTAAGCTGACCAACAAGGAAGAATTCTACCAAGTCTGTGAACAATACGGCCTGCCATACCCGAAGACCGATATTCTGACCCCGGAGACCGACTACAAGCATTATCAGTCTCCATTTGAGTTCCCAATTGCCTTGAAGGCAGCGGACGCGGTTGAATGGCACAAGGGAAACTTTGAGGGCTACGAGAAGGCCTACATCATCAATGATGCCAAGCGTCTTCAAGAAGTGCTGGAGATCATCTACGAGCACAGTCCATACAAGGGTGATCTGATTCTCCAGGAATTCATTCCTGGTGATGACAGTAACATGCGGACGATCAACTGCTACGTTGACCGCAACCACGAGGTCAAGCTGATGAGCCTCGGTCACCCATTGCTGGAAGATTGTAACCCGGCAAACGTCGGTAACTATGTTGCGATCATGCCAGCCTACGATGAACAGATCTACCAGAACATCAAGAAGTTCCTGGAGAGCGTGAAGTTCACCGGCTTCGTCAACTTTGACCTGAAGTATGACCGCCGTGATGGTCAGTTCAAGGTCTTTGATCTCAACCCGCGGCAGGGTCGCTCCAGCTTCTTTGTCTCACTGAATGACCACCAGCTGGCAACGTTCCCGGTTGAGGACTACATCTTTGATAACCTCAAGGACCAGGAGACGATCTACGCCAATAAGGATCCGAAGAAGTACCAACTCTGGCTCGGGGTCGGGAAGAAGACCTTCCTCGAATATGCTAAGGATAACGAGATCAAGCACCAGGCAGAACAACTGATCAATGAAGGTCGTTATGGAACCACCTTCCATTACGATAAGGACATGAACCTGATGCGGTGGTTAATGGAAAAGCGGATCAACCACAACTACCAAAAGAACTTTGAAAAGTACTTCGTTGAAAAGAAGTAAGCTAGTCTGAAAATACTAAAGCCAGTGGCCTGTGACGGTAGGTTATCGTCATGGGCCACATTTGTTTTGAATTTAGAGACGCAACATGAAAAACGATGATGTGTAGTTAAAAGCGGCAATTCGATTGAATTAGCTAACTATCAATGTGATAATGTGACTGGATCATAAAGAAAGTGTAAAAGAGATAATTAATGATGGATACAATCATTCACTTCATGGTGAATAATCAAGTCTTTACCCTGTTTATCTGCATGGCCCTGGGCTTTGCGATTGGTAATTATAAGATTGCCGGGAAGTTCAACATTGGAGCGACCGTGGGAACTCTGATTGTCACCCTGATCGTCGGCCAGATTGGGGCCTTCCCGCGTGATGAGATGCTGGGGACGATCTTTTTCGGGGCCTTCATGTTCTCTGTTGGTTACCGGATTGGACCCCAGTTACTGGTTAGTTTGCGCCTGTTCGGGGTGCGGATCGTTATCGCCAGTCTCTTCTGGATGCTGACGGTCTTTCTGGTCGGCTGGGGACTGTTTGCCGCCTGCCACATCGGGCCAGGGGTTGCGGCCGGGGTCATCTCCGGTTCACTGACTCAATCGGCAACGGTGGCTAGTTCCTTACAAACGATTGGCTCCTTGCCGGTCAGCCATGCGGTCAAGGCAGCCTACGAGGCTCAGCTCCCCGTTGCCTACGCCCTGACCTATGTCTTCGGTACCCTGGGGGTCATCATCTTCCTGCGGGACCTGGCCCCTAAGATAATGGGAATCAGTATTGAGAAGCAGGGACCAGCGATGGCACGTAAATACCACTTTCACGCCAAAAATCCTAACCCAACCTGGCGAAGGACTTATCGGGTCGCTGCTGATTCACCACTGGTGGGGAAGACGATTGCTGATTTCAATAAGTGGACTAATTACCGGATCATCGCCTTGGCTGTCTTTCGTGGTCATGAGATGACTGATCACCTTGAATACAAGATCCGCCCGGGTGACCTGGTAACCGTAATTGGCTATGCAATTCATTTTGACCGCCTTCACCAAGTACCGGGGATCAAGGAGGTCTTAACCCCAACCAATGCGCCCCAGGAACGGAAATTTGTCCTCGGCAAGAAATTCAAGCCGGTGCAGCTAGCCATCTTGCGTCAACACGGAGTCTTTATCAATATCCAGGATCCAATTACCGGGAATGAGCAACTGATCAACCAGCTTCGCCCGGGTAACGTGATCTCTTTGACTGGTAATACTTCACGGACGGCCCACATCCTCCACCAGCTTGGTCGCTGGGCAACAACTGATCAGGCAATTAACTATGTCCTGTTCTCCCTGGGGATCGGTGGGGCTTCCCTTTTGGGGATTATCGGCTTAAAATTAAATGGTATTCCCCTGCAGCTGGGAAACGGAACCGCGGCCCTCATCATGGGGCTGGCCCTGAGTTCCTGGATTGATCGGCACCGGGATTACAAGTCAATTCCGACAACGGTGACGAACTTCCTGCAGAGCCTTGGCCTGACCCTCTTCGTTGGTACGGTTGGTCTGCAATCGGCTCAGGCATTCACTGGAGCAATTAAGAGTCTCGGTTTTGGTGTCCTGATTATTGGGGCTGTGGTCTCAATTGCTCCGCACCTGCTGACCCTGCTGTTTGGGCGGTACGTGCTGCGGATGGAACCCCTGGCCCTGCTAGGGGCGTTGACCGGTTCCGGGACCATTGCCGCAGCAATGAGTGAAATTTCGCAGAAGGCAGGTCCTGAGGGCGGTGCCTACTATGCAGCTGCCTTTACTCCAGCCTTCGTTGTTGGTAATATCGGAATCACATTATTAGGACCAATCTTCGTGGCCTTGTTGTCATGATGATTAAATATGAAAGGTAATAAGACTATGAAAAAATTCTTTACAGTACTTGGTGGTATGGGAACACTAGCCACCGAAAGCTACGTCCGGCTTCTTGATGAGCGGACCCCGATTCACCGTGACCAGGATTACCTGGATTACATTGTGGTTAACCACGCCACGGTTCCGGACCGGACGACCTGGATTCTTGATCACAGCAAGCCTAACTACAATTTGGACCTGATCGAAGACATCAAGCAGCAGAGCTTACTCAAGCCGGCTTTCTTTGTTCTGATCTGCAACACGGCTCACTATGCTTTCGATAAGCTGCAGGCTGCTACTGACATTCCGATCCTGAACATGCTCCAGGAGACGGTTAATGAGATCAAGAAGATCAAGCCAGATGCCAAGAAAGTTGGTCTGTTGGCAACGCGGGGGACGGTTGAAGCTGGCCTCTACGATCATTACATCACGGATGCGGGTTACGAGGAGGTTAAACCAACCCCTGAGATCGTCGACATGACAGAAGATCTTATCTACCACGACATCAAGGAGGGCGGTCATTCCGACGGTAAGAAGTATCACGAACTGGTCCGGCGGATGATTGAAGAAGAAGGGGCCGACATTGTCATCCTTGGCTGCACCGAACTGTCCTACGCCGAGGAGATGAACCCCGAAACTGAGTACCCAGTGGCTGATTCCCAGTCGATCATTGTCGACCGTTCATTGGAGAAGGGCCTGGCATTGCGTAAGAATAAATAACTAAAATAAGGCAGGATTGGACGATTGGTCATTGTGACCGGTGGCCAAGTCCTGCTTTTGTTTATCAGGATTAATTACCTGGGACGGATAATTGGTCTAGATAACTAACATCGTGTTAAAATAGGACCAACAATGAGTAACATTTGGCTTTAGGAGAGAAAAAATGGGATCACCAGTATATATTCAGATTCATAATCAATTACGCGAGAACATCGAGAGTGGTAAGTGGAAGGTCGGCCAGAAGATTCCTGCTGAACGGGAATTGGCTGCTAGTTTTGATGTTAGTCGGATGACCCTCCGCCAGGCTATTCAGGCTCTGGTCGATGAGGGTATCCTCGAGCGGCGGGTCGGTTCGGGAACCTTCGTGGCTAATCGCAAGGTCCAGGAGAAGATGTCCGGGGTGACTAGTTTTACTGAGCTGATGCAGGCATCCGGCAAAAAGGCGTCGAGCAAGACGATCTCCTACCATCTGACGATTCCATCTCAGACGGAGATTGAGAAACTTAAATTGCCAGCCGGTGCCAAGGTTCTCCGGATGGAACGGGTCCGTTATGGGGATGACGTGCCGCTCTGTTACGAGGTGGCGACCGTTCCTGCCAAGTTAGTGGAAGACTTTAGCAAGGATGAGATTACGAGCTCCTTCTACCGGACTTTGGAGGAGAAGGCCCACCTGTATCCAGGACATGCTACCCAAGCGATTTCTGCTACCAAGGCGACTGAGAAAATTGCTACCTACCTGCAAATTAAGCGGGGGGATGCCCTGCTGCGGATGACCCAACTGTCTTACTTGCAGGACGGCCGCCCGTTTGAATACGTCCACACACAGTACGTTGGCTCCAGGTTCGAGTTCGTACTGGAGAAGTAGTTACCGGTTTTGGCAACATTTCGTGCTACAATAACGTTAATTTATTATGAGAGGATCAACATTCATGAAATACAATTATCCTGATGACAGTTTGGCACTACACACCGATGCTTATGAGTTGAGTATGATGCAGACATATTGGAAACAAGGACTTGCCAACCGCCGGGCAGTCTTTGAAGCCTTTTTCCGGAAGATGCCGTTCCAAAATGGTTACGCAGTCTTTGCGGGGCTTGACCATATCATTCGCTACATCAAGCAGCTTCACTTCACGGATAGCGATATCGACTATCTCAAGTCGACGAACCAATTTGACGACGACTTTCTAGAATACCTGCGTAACTTCAAGTTCACCGGTTCAATTCGGAGCTTTGAAGAAGGGGATTTTGTCTTCAACCATGAGCCGATTTTCCAAGTTGATGCACCGATCATTGAGGGGCAATTAATTGAGACTGCTATTTTGAACGTCCTCAACTACCAGATCATGGTGGCCACGAAGGCTTCTCGGATCAAGTCGATCGTCGGTGACCAGAGCGTGATGGAGTTTGGCTCACGGCGGGCTCAGGAACTGGATGCTGCCATCTGGGGAACCCGGGCGGCCTACATCGGCGGTTTCAATGCTACCAGTAACGTCCGGGCCGGTAAGCTCTTCGGAATTCCGATCTCCGGAACCCATGCCCACGCCCTCGTCCAAGCCTACCGGAATGATTACGATGCCTTCAAAGCCTATGCAGAAACACACCGCGACTGTGTCTTCCTGGTTGATACCTTTGATACGTTGAAGAGTGGGGTACCAACTGCCATCCGGGTTGCCAAGGAGTTTGGTGACAAGATCAACTTTATCGGGGTCCGGATCGATAGTGGGGACATGGCCTACCTGTCGAAGCGGGTTCGGAAGATGCTGGATGATGCCGGCTTCAAGGACGTAAAGATCTTTGCTTCTAACGGTCTCGATGAAAAGACCATCCAAAATCTGAAGATGCAGGGGGCTAAGATCGACGTCTGGGGGATCGGGACCAAACTGATCACCGCCTTTGATCAACCAACCCTGGGTGCCGTTTACAAATTAGTATCAGTCGAGGATGATAAGGGGCAGATGGTCGACACGATCAAGCTCTCCAACAATGTGGCTAAAATGTCGACGCCAGGTAAAAAGCAGGTTTGGCGGATTAACGACCGGGCCGACGGGAAGAGTGAGGGTGATTACATTACCCTTGATGATGAGGATCCTCGTGATCAGGATTCACTAAACATGTTCAACCCGAACTTCCCATTGCAGCAAAAGGACGTCAGTGACTTCACTGCTCGGCCAATGCTGAAGGATATCTGGAAGGACGGCGAATATGTTTACGATGAGCCAAGCCTTGATGAGATCCGTGATCACCGGACTGCGAGTCTGGATGGCCTTTGGGATGAGTACAAGCGAGACCTCAATCCTGAGGTTTACCCAGTTGACCTCTCACAGAAGTGTTACGATAACAAGTTACAGATGATCCACCATATTCACGAGTACGTTAAGACACTCGGTCATAAGGAGTAATTTAACTATGCGTAAAATGCAGGAACAGATTATTGATGATTTGAAGGTTAGCCCCAACATTGACCCTAAGGAAGAGGTCAAAAAGCGGGTCAAGTTCATTCATGATTTCATGCAGAAGACGGGGATGAAGACCCTAGTGCTGGGAATCTCCGGTGGACAGGACTCCACTTTAGCTGGCCGTCTCTGCCAATTGGCAGTTGAACAACGGCGGCGGGAGACCAACGACGATGATTACCAATTCATCGCAGTTCGTTTGCCATACGGTACCCAGGCCGACGAATCTGATGCGATGGAGGCAATCAATGACTTCATCAAGCCTGACAAGACGATGCGGGTGAACATCAAGCCCGCCACGGACGCTATGGTAAAGTCCCTGGAAGAAGCTGGTGCGGATATCAGCGACTTCAATAAGGGGAACATCAAGGCCCGGGAGAGGATGATTGTGCAGTATGCCATTGCCGGTCAATACCGGGGCGCCGTTGTTGGTACGGACCACGCTGCGGAGGCCGTTACCGGCTTCTACACCAAGTTTGGTGACGGTGGTGCTGACATCACACCACTGTCCGGCCTGGATAAGCGGCAGGGGAAGGCCCTGTTGAAGTACCTGCAGGCCCCAGCTAACCTGTATGAGAAGACCCCAACTGCTGACTTGGAAGACGATAAGCCCATGCGGGCCGACGAAGCAGCTCTGGGCGTTTGTTACGAGGATATTGATAACTACCTTGAGGGGCATGCGATTGCTGAAAAGGCAGCGGAAAAGATCGAGGACTGGTACAAGAAGACGCGGCACAAGCGTCACCAGCCGATCACCCCATTAGATACTTGGTGGAAGTAGACTGAACGGAGGATTTATGGACGAAAAGACACTGCAGCTAGTTAGTCAAGAATTACCAGATCTGCGGACACGCCAGATCAAGGCCGCTCTTAAGCTGATGGATGAGGGGAACACGATTCCTTTCATTGCTCGTTACCGGAAGGAAGCAACGGGTACCTTGGATGAGGTGCAACTGCAGGCGGTCCGTGACCAATATCGGCATGTCACCAACTTGCTGGAACGGCAGGAGACCGTTATCAACAAGATCCAAGAGCAGGGAAAATTGACGCCGAGCCTGGAGAAGCAGATTCGGACGGCCACTGACCTTCAGACCGTGGAAGACCTCTATCTGCCTTATAAGCAGAAGCGGCAGACAAAGGTACAGAAGGCCCGGGCAGCTGGCCTGGCTCCATTGGCCAACTGGCTTTTGACTTATCCGGATGGTGACCTGACAACAGCAGCGGCAAAGTATGTTAATGCGGACGTACCGAACGCTGAAACTGCATTGACCGGGGCCCACGAAATCCTAGCGGAGGCGATCAGTGAGATGGCAACGGTCCGTGGTTGGCTGCGGAGCTACACCGCTAACCACGGACAACTGGTTACCAATCTGAAACGTAATGGTGAAGATAAGGACGAACTGAAGACCTACAAGCAGTACTATGACTTTTCCTCACCAGTGAAGAAGGTGAGCCCTTACCAAATTATGGCAATTAACCGGGGTGAAAATGAGGGCGTCCTCAACGTTAAAATCACGGTTGATGAAGATGCGGTACTAAACTATCTCCACTTTCGGCTCATTCGGACTGATAAGCATAACGCAGCAACCAAATTTATTGCGGAAGCATATAAGGATGCTAATAAGCGCTTCTTAGCGCCAGCGATTGAGCGGGAACTACGGCGTCAACTGACTGAGCAGGCTGATGAGCAGGCCATCAAGGTCTTTGGTGACAACCTTTACCACCTCCTGATGCAGGCACCGATCAAGGGCAAGGTCGTGATGGGCCTTGATCCGGCTTACCGGACCGGGTGTAAGTTGGCCATCCTTGATGAAAATGGTAAGTTCCTGGAGAAGGCCGTCATCTATCCACACGAACCTGCGCCGGAGAAGAAACGGGCCCAGGCCGAGGGCGAATTTTTGCGGCTGATCGAGGATTATGGTGTTCAGATGATTGCCATCGGGAACGGAACCGCTAGTCGGGAATCTGAAAAGTTCGTCGCAGCGGCACTGAAGAAGCTTTCTCGGCCGGTATACTATGTGATCGTTAACGAGGCCGGGGCATCAGTTTACTCCGCCAGTGAGGCTGCTCGGGAGGAATTCCCGGACTTACACGTTGAACAGCGGAGTGCTATCAGCATTGGCCGACGCCTCCAGGATCCCCTGGCTGAATTAGTCAAGATCGACCCGCAGGCAATCGGGGTTGGCCAATACCAGCACGATCTGCCGAAGAAGGAGCTGGGATCGGCCCTGGATGACGTGGTCGAGCGGGCGGTTAACCGGGTGGGAGTCAACCTCAACACCGCCAGCTACCAGCTGCTGACCCAGATTTCCGGACTCAACAAGACCATCGCCCACAATATCGTTCATTATCGAGATGAACATGGTCGTTACACCAACCGGGTCCAATTGAAGAAGGTCCCACGGCTGGGGCCAAAGTCTTACCAGCAAGCGGTCGGCTTTTTGCGGATCCCAGCCGGTGAGAATCCGTTGGATAACACGGATGTTCACCCGGAGAGCTACGGAATCGCCACGAAGATCATGAATGATACTGGCATTGCAATCGATGACCTTGGGACAGCAGAAGCAACGCAACGGCTGACCAAGGTTAACCCGACCGACTATACAACCGCTAAGGCCGGTGCGGAAACGGTGAACGATATTATCGATTCCCTGAAGAAGCCAGGGCGTGATCTCCGTGATAGTATGCCAACCCCGTTGCTGCGGCAGGACGTCATGACCATTGAGGACCTGAAGCCGGGGATGAAGCTCCAGGGAACAGTCCGGAATGTTGTCGACTTTGGGGCCTTTGTCGACATTGGTGTCAAGCACGATGGCCTGGTTCACGTTTCCAAGATGAGCAAGAAGTTTGTCCGTGATCCACGGGCTGTCGTGGCGGTCGGTGACATTGTGGATGTCTGGATAGATGATGTTGACCTCAAGCGGCAGCGGATCCAGCTGACGATGATTGCACCGAAGAAGGTCGTCAATGAATAACCAAGAGTTGCAGAAGTTAACAGAGAAATGGTCGTTGGAATATTTTCAACGGCCTTTTCTACACCAGATTGTCTTTAATCGCCGGTTGAAGACGACGGGCGGGCGCTACCACCTTGCTGATCACCACATTGATATCAACCCGCTGATGTACACGGAGTTTGACCTGGAGAACCTGAGAAAGGTTGTTCTCCACGAATTGTGCCATTACCACCTCCACTTGACGGGACAGGACTACCGCCATCGCAGCGTAGCCTTTCGGAGTCTGCTAGCACGAGTTGGTGGCTCCCGGTATGCGCCGCCAACCAGTAAGACCCGTCGCCAAGCCCGGTGGATTTATCAGTGCCAGGGCTGTGGGGCACTAGTTGCCCGTCAACGCCGGTTTAATACGGCCCGGTATGTTTGCCGTCGATGCGGAAATCATTTTAAGCTAATTAATTTAAAAAAGTAGTTGCCAAAGGGAAACGCGTTTGCTATAATAATTCATGTTGATGAGATATGCGGCCGTGGCGGAACTGGCAGACGCGTAAGATTAAGGATCTTATGGTCAATTATGACCGTGGAGGTTCAAGTCCTCTCGGCCGCACTATTAAGGCACCTAGTCATTTGACTGGGTGCCTTTTTTGTTTTTAAAAGTTGATTCAAATAATGCTAATTCTTTTATTGTACAATATATGGTACAATTATAATATCTTAATTAAGGATGTGATTTTATGGAGGCTGTAGCATATTCAAACTTTCGTAAGGACTTAAAAGATTACTTCAAAAAGGTCAATGCAGATAGTGAACCATTAATCGTTACTAATAAGGATCCTGAGGATAATGTGGTTGTAATGTCTAAAGAAGACTACGATGCAATTATGGAAACGCTGAGCATTAACTCCAATAATTATTTAATGCAAAAGCTTGCTCGTGGTGATAAGCAATTCAAAACTGGCAAGTTTAAGCAGCATGAATTAATTGAGGACGATGACAATGATTAGTTGGTCAGATGATGCTTGGAATGATTACATGTATTGGCACGAGCAAGGCCAAAAGAAAATGATAAAAAAGATCAATAAATTGATTAAAGATATTGAACGACATCCGTTTGAAGGGCTAGGGAAACCAGAGCCGCTGCAATACAATCTTTCGGGCAAATGGTCGCGAAGGATCAACTTAGAGCATCGATTAATCTATGCAGTTGATAAAGAGAACCTTTATATCTATTCATGTAAAGACCATTATGAATAAGTGCCGATTATAAATAACAGAGTAATATGTAATCCCCCACTTGATTAGTAAAGTAGGGGATTTTAATGAGAGTGTCAAGAAGTTTGTGTAAATTAGAAAGCCTTAGCGTATGATTTAGATGA
>CAMCCW010000022.1 GCA_945873395.1 uncultured Lactobacillus sp.
GTTTTTTATTTACCACCAACTGGGTGGCTAACTTCATTCTATAATCCACCATTTTACTTAAATTATAAAAAATGAGGTTTTTATTGTATATTGGTTCACAAAAATAAGTAAAGTTGCTAGAATATATTGTAATGTGAATTTCACAAGCATTGAGAGCTTGAAATCGATAATTTGCTCAGAAATAAGCGTGAGCGTTGAAACAAGCAATTGTTAACTAATTATATTAGGAGGAATATGTATGCCAAGCAAAAAGATTCCGCGAGCCACGGCCCGACGTCTACCAATCTACTATCGTTACCTGACGGTGCTGCTAAGTGCCAATAAGCAACGGGTTTCATCTACCGAGTTGTCCGAAGCAGTTCAGGTGGATTCTGCAACCATCCGGCGGGACTTCTCCTACTTCGGTGAGTTGGGGAAGCGGGGTTACGGCTATGATGTTGCCAACCTGCTGAAGTTCTTCAAGGGGATCCTCCACCAGGACTCCCTGGTCAGTGTTGCCCTTGTCGGTGTCGGGAGCCTGGGTAGTGCCCTTTTGAATTACAACTTCCATCAGGATACTAACCTGCGGATCAGTGCGGCCTTTGATACTAAGCCAGAACTTGCCAATACAATTAAGAGCGGCATTCCAATTTATCCGGCAGAAGAGATGACAACCCAGCTCAAGGAACAACAGATCGATGTTGTTATCCTGACAGTGCCGGGGACCAAAGCCCAGAAGGTCACCGACCAGTTGGTTGAGGCCGGGGTGAAGGGAATCTTAAACTTTACCCCAGTCCGTCTGTCCGTACCAAAGGACGTCCAGGTGCAAAATATCGATCTGACAAACGAACTGCAGACCCTGATTTACTTCATCAAGAACTACTCAGAAGAAAATAAGTAATGTTTAACGCGGCGAAAAAGTAGTGCGCTTTTTCGCCGCGTTTTCGTTTTAAATATATTGAAGAATAAAAAATAGTCAAAGTTGGTCAAACTTTCTTGTTGCAATTCAGTAAAAAGATGTTATAGTAATAAATGTGGTTAGCACTTAGGAACACTGAGTGCTAAAATGACAAACTAATTTTAACAAGATGGAGGGATTAACGTGTTAAAACCATTAGGAGATCGCGTTGTTCTTAAGGCTGAAACTGAAGAAGAAAAGACGGTTGGTGGGATTGTCCTTGCTTCCAATGTGAAGGAAAAGCCAACTACTGGAAAGGTTATTGCTGTTGGTGAAGGACGGACCTTAGACAACGGACAAAAGCTTACTCCAGCTGTTAAGGAAGGTGACCGGGTACTCTTTGACAAGTACGCCGGCAACGAAGTGGAATACAACGGTGAAAAGTACCTGGTTGTCCACGAAAAGGATTTAGTTGCGGTAATCGACTAAATTTAACCAATTAAGAAATCAAACGTTAAAAATCATTACTTTCATTTAATGAGGTGACAATAAATGGCAAAGGAAATTAAGTTTTCTGAAGATGCACGGAACGAAATGCTCCGTGGTGTTGACAAGTTAGCTAACACTGTTAAGACGACGATGGGTCCTAAGGGTCGCAACGTTGTCCTCGAACAAAGCTACGGCAACCCAACCATCACAAACGATGGTGTTACGATTGCTAAGAGCATTGAATTGGAAAACCACTACGAAAACATGGGTGCTAAGCTGGTTTCCGAAGTTGCTTCCAAGACCAATGACATCGCCGGTGACGGTACTACGACTGCCACTGTTTTGACTCAAGCAATTGTTAACGCCGGAATGAAGAACGTTACTGCCGGTGCTAACCCAGTTGGTATTCGTCGTGGGATCGACAAGGCTACACGAGCTGCTGTTGAAGCTTTGAAGAAGATGTCACACGACGTTAAGACCAAGGATGACATCGCCCAAATTGCTTCCATTTCTGCTGACAACAAGGAAGTTGGTAAGTTGATTGCCGACGCCATGGAAAAGGTTGGTAACGATGGTGTTATCACTCTTGAAGATTCACGTGGTGTTGATACCAGCGTTGACGTTGTTGAAGGGATGAGCTTCGATCGTGGTTACATGTCACAATACATGGTAACTGACAACGACAAGATGGAAGCCGACCTTGACAACCCATACATCCTGATCACTGACAAGAAGATCAGCAACATCCAAGACATCCTGCCATTGCTGCAAAGTGTTGTTCAGGAAGGCCGGGCACTGTTGATCATCGCTGATGACATTACTGGTGAAGCTCTGCCAACCCTTGTTCTGAACAAGATCCGTGGTACCTTCAACGTGGTTGCCGTTAAGGCTCCTGGCTTTGGTGACCGTCGTAAGGCTCAACTCCAAGATATCGCCGTATTAACTGGTGGTACTGTCATTTCTGATGACCTTGGGATGAACCTGAAGGACGCTACGGTTGAACAACTTGGTCAAGCTAACAAGGTAACGGTTACGAAGGACTCCACCACGATTGTTGACGGTGCCGGTGCTAAGGAAGCCATTGCTGAACGGGTTGACCAAATCAAGCAAGCTATCTCCAAGGCAACTTCTGACTTTGACAAGGAGAAGCTCCAAGAACGTTTGGCAAAGCTTTCTGGCGGTGTTGCCGTTGTTCGGGTTGGTGCTGCTACCGAAACTGAAATGAAGGAAAAGAAGTACCGGATCGAAGATGCTCTGAACGCTACCCGGGCCGCTGTCCAAGAAGGATTCGTTCCTGGTGGTGGTACGGCATTAGTTAACGTTCTGCCTGCTCTGGACGATGTTGAAGCTACTGGTGACGAAGCTACTGGTGTTAACATCGTTAAGGACGCCCTGGAAGCACCTGTACGTCAAATCGCTGAAAACGCTGGTGTTGAAGGTTCCGTCATTGTTAACCAATTGAAGAGCGAAAAGCCTGGCATTGGTTACAACGCTGCTGACGGTAAGTTCGAAGACATGGTTAAGGCCGGAATCGTTGACCCAACCAAGGTTACCCGTTCTGCTCTGCAAAATGCTGCTTCTGTATCTGCACTGTTGCTCACCACTGAAGCAGTTGTTGCTGACAAGCCAGACGACAGCAAGAACAATGCTCCTGCTCCACAAGGCGGCGCCGGCATGGGCGGCATGATGTAATCTGTCAGCTAAATAATTGAGATATTAAAGTAATGAAATAACCATGAGGAAAAGACTCCCTCATGGTTATTTTTGTTATTGTGGTGCTTTCTTGTACTTGTCCACAAAAATATTTCCCGGGGAATATTATTTCTAACCAATCATTTTAGCAACGCGTGGTGACCGCGATGTGGTAAAGTAGAACATGCATTACTTAAAATACCTTGGCAGAGGGGAGTAACGATGAATAAATTAAAAGTACAGAAAATAAGTCTCTTTTCAGGAATCATGCTGGCTCTGAATTCCTTGATCGGATCCGGTTGGCTGTTTGGTGCCGGGACCGCTGCAAAGGTTGCCGGTCCGGCTGCCATCATTTCCTGGATTCTCGGGGCTGTGATCATCATCAGCATTGCCCTGACCTACGTTGAACTGGGGGCAATGTTTCCCGAGAGTGGGGGTATGAGCCGGTACGCCCAGTATAGTCATGGCCAGTTACTTGGCTTCATTGCTGCCTGGGCTAACTGGATTTCCTTGATCACCTTGGTACCGATGGAGGCGGTGGCCTCAGTTCAGTACATGAGCTCTTGGCCGTGGTCCTGGGCCAACTGGACCCACCACTTCATGAAGGACGGTAACATCACAGCGAACGGAATGTGGGTGGTCGTGCTCTTCATGCTGGTTTTTACCCTGATCAACTTCTGGTCCGTTAAACTGATGACCCGGTTTACTAACCTGATCTCAGTTTTCAAGATCGTCCTACCAACCTTAACGATCCTGATGTTGATCATCAGTGGCTTTCACCCGGCTAACTTTGGGCATAGCGTTGGGACCTTCATGCCTTACGGAAGCCGGTCAATTTTTGAAGCGGCTGCAGTTTCTGGGATCATCATGTCCTATGATGCTTTTCAGACGATTATTAACATGGGTGGCGAGATGGTCAATCCGCACAAGAACATTGTCCGGGGAGTTTTGATCTCCATGATCATTACTGCCGTGATCTACATTATGCTTCAGGTAGCTTTCATCGGTGCAATTGATCCGGCGATGCTGGCTAAGAACGGCTGGCACGGGATTAACTTCACTTCACCGTTTGCCGATATTGCCATCCTGCTCGGGATGAATTGGCTAGCAATCCTGCTTTATATGGATGCCTTTGTTTCGCCATTCGGGACCGGGGTGGCGTTTGTGGCCACGGCTTCCCGGGCTCTGGCAGCCATGACCCATACTAAACACTTGCCGCAATGGTTGGGACGGCTGGCTCGGCGGTACATGATTCCGCGCTTTGCCATGGTGACTGACTTTGTCCTGGCGGTTATTCTGGTCAATACCTTCCGGAACTGGAGTCTGCTGGCAACGGTTATCACAGGCTCTACCCTGATTGCCTACCTGACTGGTCCGGTAACGGTGATTGCCTTGCGTAAGATGCGGCCGGATCTCAAGCGGCCGTTTGCCCCGGCCTACATGCCATGGCTGGCACCGGTTGCTTTTGTTTTGGCGAGCCTGGCGATTTATTGGACCATGTGGCCGACGACAATCCAGGTAATCCTAGTCATTGCTTTAGGCCTGCCAATTTACCTCTACTATGAGGCTCGTTACCACCACACTGCCTGGGGCCCGCAGTTGAAGAGCAGTGCCTGGCTGCTGTGCTATCTGGTTTTCATCTCGTTCATGTCCTACATGGGTAGTGAAGGATTCGGTGGTCAGAACTGGATCAAGTACCCGTGGGATTTCGTTGTGATCATCGTCTTCTCCCTATTCTTCTACTGGTGGGGAACGCGCAGCCACCTGGCCGAGATTGATCCGGGAGCCGAGGAGGTCAACCAACGGGTTAAACTCTAGCGCGGAAATGTCCCAATTGGCGAAAAAAGTTCCGAAATGCTTGTTGCAAACGGCGTTAATAAATTATAATATTATCTAGTTATCTCAAATAACGTGATAATTAAATTAATGGAGCCAATTTACTGACCCAAATCAAAATCATTGGGAGGGAGAGAAATGTGGCGCTATCTTAAACGCGTGTTAATTGGAAAACCATTAAAGACCCTTGATGAAGGGCAAACCCACTTAACAAAGTTTAAAGCCCTGGCGATGTTATCGTCAGATGCCATTTCGTCTGTGGCTTATGGTCCAGAGCAGATCACAACTGTCCTGGTAACCTTATCAGCTGCGGCAATTTGGTACTCAATCCCGATCGCAGCAATTGTTTTGATCTTACTGCTGGCGATCACGCTATCATACCAACAGATTATTCATGCTTACCCAAGCGGTGGGGGTGCCTACGTGGTGGCCACCCGTAACTGGGGGAGCAACGGGGGCCTGGTTGCTGGGGGATCTCTCCTGGTTGACTACATGTTGACCGTGGCGGTTTCCACGACTTCTGGGACTGAGGCGATTACCTCGGCGATCCCGGCCCTGTACCACTATTCGGTACCGATCTCGATTATCATCGTCCTGTTGATCATGTTCATGAACCTGCGGGGGATGAGCGAGAGTGCTAACTTCTTGACCGTGCCGGTCTATTTCTTCGTCTTAATGACGACGGTCATGATCATCTGGGGGGGTTATAATATCCTCACTGGTCAGATTCATTACCACGCGATTGCCGACTATGGGACGCCGGTGGCGGGAATGTCATTTGTCCTGTTTATTCGGGCGTTCTCAGCCGGTTCATCCTCGCTGACGGGGGTTGAAGCCGTAAGTAACGCGGTGCCAAACTTCAATAAGCCCAAGGAAAAGAACGCGGCAACGACGCTGGCCATCATGAGTGCCATTCTGGCCTTCTTCTTCATTGCCATTATCTTCTTCAGCTTCTACCTGGGCCTTGTACCGAACTCTCGGACAACAATCATGTCTCAGATGGCAGCTCAGATCTTCGGTGGCCACGGTATTGGCTTCTACCTGCTCCAGCTATCGACGGCCATGATCCTGGCCGTTGCTGCTAACACCGGGTTTTCAGCCTTTCCAATCCTGGCCTTCAACATGGCGAAGGATAAGTACATGCCGCACGCCTTCATGGACCGGGGAGACCGGTTGGGTTACTCCAACGGGATCATTTCCCTGGCAGTAGGGGCAATCATTCTGATCCTAATCTTCCACGGACAAACCAACATGCTGATCCCGTTGTATGCGGTCGGGGTGTTCGTACCATTCACGCTTTCCCAATCCGGGATGATTATCCACTGGTTCCGGGAACGTGAGGGCTGGTGGCTCGGTAAGGCCTTCATCAACCTGGTCGGGGCGCTGATTTCCCTGGTCCTGGTTATCTGCCTCTTCTGGCAGCACTTTGGCAATGTCTGGCCATACCTGATCATCATGCCACTCTTGCTCTACATGTTCCATGCCGTTCACTCTCACTATGTTAAGGTAGCGGCTCAATTACGGGTGGCTGAAAAGACCAAGGTCCAGCTTCACGACTATGATGGCTCAACCGTCATTGTCCTGGTCGGGAACGTCACCCGGGTGACCCGGGGGGCAATTAACTACGCTCGGTCGATCGGTGACTATGTCATTGCGATGCACGTGTCATTTGATGAAAACCCTGGGAAAGAACACAAGACGGCTAACGAGTTTAAGGCCGAGTACCCGGATGTCCGCTTCGTTGACATTCACTCTTCCTATCGTTCAATTGCCAAGCCAACCCTGCGTTTCGTTGACGTAATTGCCAAGCGGGCGGAGGCACGGAACTACTCGACGACTGTCCTGGTTCCGCAATTTATTCCAAAACACCCATGGCAGCTGGCTTTGCACAACCAGACCAGTGTTCGTCTGCGGGCAGTGCTGAACTCACGAGAGAATATCATTGTCGCTAGCTATAACTATCACCTACATGAATAAAAGCAAACGGTGCCCAGTCAATTGGCGGGCACCGTTTTTGATAAGGAGCTCTCTATGGAAAAGAAACAATTGCTGTACGGCCTGCTATTCGCGCTGGGTCTCTTCTTTACCGCTAGCTATTCCATTGATAACCGTGGTTTCCACTCAGGTATCTACGGGATCATCGGCTGCCTGCTGATGGTGGCGGCGTACTGTGGTTTCAATTGGGACAAACTAAAAGCCCGCGATCATCACGCACGGGTGATCTTGGGCTGGCTGGTCGGGATTACGGTCTTCATTATTATTTTGGATATTGCAGAAGCCATTTTGGCTTAGGCTGGTTGATAGGGCACCTCGTGGTTGCGGGGCTGGCCCTTTTTTATTTGGAGCTGGTCATTGAACCGGTTAGTAAGCAGGGCGATCAGGGCATCAAGAGCTGCCTGGTCAACGAAGATGGTGACCGTCACGTCCACGCCGTACGCTTCGTTAGCTACTTCAATTTGTTGTTCCTTGAGAAAGTACAGGAGCTTATCATGCTGGGCGTAGCTGACAGTGATGTCGACGGCGGTTTGGATGACTTGTTGGACAAGGCCGGCCTGGTGAATGGCGTTGGTAGTGACATTACTGTATGCCCGGATGAGCCCGCCGGCCCCGAGCTTGATCCCACCGAAGTACCGGGTGACTACGGCGACAACGTTATGGAGCTTGGCCAGCTGAAGGGATTCCAGAATCGGCACCCCGGCTGTTCCACTGGGTTCCCCATTGTCACTTTCCCGCTGGACCTGGTCGTTATCGCCGATCATGTAGGCAAAGCAATTGTGGTTGGCCTTGCGGTTGGCGGCTTGGATTTGGGTAATAAAGTTCTGGGCAGCCTCCTCTGTGTCAGCTCGGCCAATTGAGCAGATGAAGCGCGACTTCTTGATAACCATCTCGAAGCTGGTATTTTTGGCAATGGTAATGAATGGTTCTGACATGTAAAAACTTCTTTCGTATCTTTTGTTAGCATTCCCGTACCTATTAAGTAGGGGGGATTGTGATGGATTTAAGTGAGTATTATGGCCGCCGGGTGCTGGTTGACCAGCCCGAGTGGCGGCAGGGGAAACCGGCGCCGTCAATTGAGACCCTACCGACGATGGAACGGCATGGACAAATGATTCGCTGTTTGCGCTGTGGTCAGGAGACGGCTTGCCGGATCGCTGCCTTGCCAAATAATGAGTTTTATTGTCCTCACTGCATTAACTTGGGGCGGGTTGCAACGTTAAATAAATTTTATCATGTTCCGGAGCCAAATCAATTTACAGTGTCTTCGCCGGTGCTGACCTGGACGGGCCAACTGTCGCCTTTACAGGAGAAGGCAGCTACCACGGTCGATACGGGGATGGCCGCTCATCGTCACCAGTTGTTGTGGGCGGTGACCGGAGCTGGAAAAACCGAAATGATGTTCAGGGGAATCGCCCACGCCCTGGAGCGAAGGGAACGCTTAGCGGTGGCCTCACCCCGGGTAGACGTCTGCCTAGAGCTATATCCTCGGTTGCAGGCGGCCTTTCAGAATACTTCGATGGTCTTATTGCATGGCCGCCAAGAATTGCCGTATCGCTACGCCCAGTTGACCGTTTGTACTACTCACCAGTTGCTACGGTTCTACCACGCCTTTGATAACCTAATTATCGATGAAGTTGATGCCTTCCCTTTTGCCGCCAATGACGCTCTGCTCTTTGCCAGCCGTCAAGCGGTAAAAGAAACGGGCGGTTGCTTGTACCTGACGGCGACCCCGGGGCCGGCCCTCTTACGGCAGGTTCAACATGGCAAGTTGGCGGTGAGTTACCTGCCACTTCGTTACCACGGTCATCTATTGCCGCGGATTCGTCTGCACTTGGCACCGGGTTGGCGGCGTGGGTTGCAGCACAGTCATCTTCCAGCCAGCTTGCTTAATCAACTCCGCCGATCCCTGGATGCTGGCTATCGCTTCCTTTTATTTGTACCACACGTGACAGACCTAGCAGTGGTAGGCCCCATTCTCCGGACTGCCTTACTCCATCACCCGTTCACGACGGTTCATGCCGCGGACCCTGATCGGCTGGTGAAGGTTCAGGGGATGCGTGACGGAAAGTACGACTTTCTGGTGACCACCACTATCTTGGAAAGGGGAGTGACTTTCCCGGAAATCGATGTGTTTGTTCTGGGGGCTGATGACCCGGTCTTTTCATCTTCGGCCCTGGTCCAGATTGCGGGACGAGCTGGACGCGCGTTAAGTCGGCCGACGGGGACGGTCGGTTTCTGGATTGGCGGCCAGTGCCGGCGGGTGCGGTCAGCAGTGAGTCAGATTGACTTTATGAATCGTAAAGGTCGAACACTGAAGCAATGAACTGTCTGCTTTGTAACACACGACTGCCAGTCCGGCTGTGTCTTGGCGACCTATTGGCGTTAAGGCCATTACAACAGCCGGTTATCTGTGAACAGTGTCACACTGGTTTTACCCGGATCGATCCCAATCATGCCTGTCCCGGTTGTGGTCGTCCCCAGGAGCATCCACACCTGTGCTGTGAATGTGAACAATGGCAACATCAGTATGGTTGGCACCTTAACCACCAGGCACTATATACCTATAATGATGCCATGAAGGAATACATGCAGCGCTACAAGTTCCTAGGGGATTACCGGCTACGACATGTTTTTGCCGTTGAGTTCCAGCAACGTATCCGCCATTTGCAGGCCGACCTAGTAGTGCCCATTCCGGTAACGACTACGACAATGGCCACACGGGGGTTCAACCAAGTTCGGGGGCTCCTTGGTGATATTGAAGTGACATCGATTCTCCACCATCGCGCTGCTGATAAGATAGCCCAGTCACATAAAACTCGTCATCAGCGGCTCCAGACACCCCAGCCGTTTATTCTGAGTAATCCGGTAGTGGTGCGCGGTAAGCGGATCTTATTGGTAGATGATATCTATACGACAGGGCGGACACTTTATCACGCTGCGGTCCTTTTTAAAAAAGCACAATGTCGTGAGATTGTAAGCCTTTCCGTGGCACGTTAAATAATTTTAAAGGTTAATGAAAACGGTTTGTTTATTGATCAGAACTAAACTATAATATAAATAGGATATGAGAAGAGTGGTCCTTCTGATATCAGATCAAGCATATGCTTGGACTGAAAGGAGAGATGTTTGATGTTAAAGTTCAATATTCGTGGTGAAAATGTCGAAGTCACTGATTCAATTCGTGACTATGTAGTAAAGCGGATCAGCAAGCTTCAAAAGTTCTTTGAAGATAATGTTGAAGCTACCGCCCACGTGAACTTGAAGGTTTACCCAAACCGTACTTACAAGGTCGAAGTAACGATCCCACTTCCGTACTTAACATTGCGGGCTGAAGAAACCTCCAATGATATGTACGGTAGTGTTGACTTGGTAACCGATAAGCTTGAACGTCAGATTCGGAAGTACAAGACCAAGATCAACCGGAAGTCACGTGAAAAGGGCTTCAAGAACCTTGAGTTCGTACCAAGTGATGACGATTCAGCAAGTACTGACGATTTGAAGATCGTTCGGACGAAGCAGATCGCATTGAAGCCGATGGATCCTGAAGAAGCGGTTCTGCAGATGGACATGCTGGGCCACGACTTCTTTATCTTCCAAGACGCCGAGACGAACGGGACGAGCATCGTTTACCGTCGGCGTGATGGTCGGTACGGCCTGATTGAAGCCGAATAATAATCGACAATTTATAACTATGAGAGGACTATGGCAGGTTAGTTGCGGTAGTCCTTTTTTGGTGGCTTTCTGCTTGAGCATGCTTGTTTTCAAAGCTTGGTGAACGTGTTAAAATATTTAAGTTAGAATAAAATAATATAATTGGCTTGAGTAGCACTTTTTAATGGATTTTAGCTCGAGCTAGTAAATTAGGAAGGACGCTTTTATGGCCAACATTTTAAGAAAATGGATTGAAAGCGACCGTCGCGAATTACGGCGGATTAACAAAATCGCGAATAAAGTTGACAGTTATGCGAAGACAATGGCTGCAATGACCGATGAGCAGCTTCAGGCGAAGACGCCAGAGTTCCGCCAACGTTACCAAAAGGGTGAATCTTTGGACGACATGCTGCCCGAGGCCTTTGCCGTTGCTCGTGAAGGTGCTAAACGGGTTCTTGGCCTTTACCCATTCCACGTTCAGGTCATGGGGGGGATTGTCCTCCATGAAGGTAATATTGCCGAAATGAAGACTGGTGAAGGTAAGACCCTGACCGCGACCATGCCGGTTTACCTGAATGCCATTTCGGGTAAGGGTGTTCACGTTATTACGGTTAACGAATACCTATCCAAGCGTGATGCCACTGAGATGGGGCAGCTCTACAACTGGTTAGGCTGCAGTGTCGGTGTCAACAACTCCGAGATGAGCCCGGATCAGAAGCGGGAAGCTTACAAGGCCGACATCATGTACTCGACCAACAGTGAAATCGGGTTTGACTACCTGCGTGACAACATGGCGGTCTACAAGGAAGACCAGGTTCAGCGGGGACTGAACTACGCCCTAGTCGATGAAGTGGACTCCATTTTGATCGATGAAGCGCGGACGCCACTGATTATTTCCGGCCCTGGGACGGGAACTTCTAAGCTGTACAAGCAGACGGACCGATTCGTCAAGCAGTTGAAGAACGAAGTCGATTACAAGGTTGACTTGGAATCCAAGACGGTGGCTCTGACGGATGCCGGGATTCAAAAGGCCGAGAAGTACTTCAACCTGAAGAACCTCTATGACCCAGAGAACACCCCACTGACCCACCACTTGGACCAAGCGCTGCGGGCTAACTACATCATGCACCGCGACAAGGACTACGTGGTCTCTGATGGTGAAGTTCTGATCGTTGATTCCTTCACTGGTCGTGTTATGCAGGGACGGCGGTTCTCCGATGGCCTGCACCAGGCGATCGAAGCCAAGGAAGGCGTCGAGATTCAGGAAGAAAACAAGACGATGGCCAACATCACCTATCAGAACCTCTTCCGGATGTACAACAAGCTGGCCGGGATGACTGGGACGGCGAAGACCGAACAGGAAGAATTCCGGGAAATCTACAACATGGAGACCATCACGATTCCAACGAACAAGCCAGTTATTCGTAAGGATGAGCCGGACTTGCTCTACCCAACCTTAAAGAGTAAGTTTGCGGCCGTTGTTAAGCGGATCAAGAAGCTCCACGCCAAGGGGCAACCAATCCTGGTCGGGACCGTGGCCGTTGAGACTTCCGAATACCTGTCCCACCTCTTGGACAAGGAACACATTCCGCACGTGGTCTTGAACGCTAAGAACCACGCCAAGGAAGCCGACATCATCAAGAACGCCGGTCAGAAGGGTGCTGTTACGATTGCCACCAACATGGCCGGACGGGGGACTGATATCAAGCTCGGCCCCGGTGTTCGTGAGCTCGGTGGTCTGGCCGTAATTGGGACCGAACGACACGAATCACGGCGGATTGATAACCAGCTTCGGGGACGTTCTGGTCGGCAGGGTGACCCTGGCCTGTCACAGTTCTACCTGTCCCTGGAAGATGACCTGATGAAGCGGTTCGGTGGTGACCGGATCAAGAACTTCCTGCAACGGATGAAGGTCAGCGACGATGATGCTGTTATCAAGAGTCGTTTTCTGACCCGGCAGGTCGAATCCGCCCAAAAGCGGGTTGAAGGGAACAACTATGACTCCCGAAAGAACGTTCTCCAGTACGATGACGTTATGCGTGAGCAGCGTGAAATCATCTACAAGGAACGCCAGCAGGTCATTACCGAAGATAAGTCGCTGAAGTGGGTCTTGATGCCAATCTTCAAGCGGACCATCCAACGAGAAGTTGAACAACACACCCTCGGTGACCAGAAGGATTGGGACCTGAAGGGAATCGTTGACTTCGCCGAAGAGGTCCTGGTCAAGCCAAATACCATCAAGGTTGATGATCTCAAAGGGAAGAGCAAGGACGAAATTGTGGATTACCTGATGACCTTTGCCAAGGGTGTTTACAAGGATAAGCAACGGCAGCTCTATGATCCTGCTCAGATGCTGGAGTTCGAAAAGGTTGTGCTCCTGCGGGTAGTTGACTCCCACTGGACCGATCACATCGACGTGATGGATCAGTTCCGGCAGTCAGTTGGCCTACGTGGTTATGGACAATTGAACCCGCTGGTTGAATACCAGACCGCCGGCTACCACATGTTTGAGCAGATGATCGCCGATATCGAATACGAAACGACGCGGCTCTTCATGAAGTCCGAGATTCGGCAGAACGTAACTCGTTAATTAAGATCTAAATAATCGCTACTGATTTGTAAGGTACGGCAGTAAGGTAACCCATCACGGTACCGCTGCCGTATCTTTGTATAAATGGAGGTATAGCTGTGGAATTAAGTGAAGCTAAGAAACAAGTAGAAGCAATGCAACAAGACGTTGCCCGCTTCGGGAGGTCTCTTTGACCTCGATGCATTAGATGAAAGCATTGCGGAAAACGAACAGAAGATGGCCCAGCCGGACTTCTGGAATGATAATGAGGCCGCCCAGAAGGTCATCAACGATAACAACGAACTGAAGGAAAAACGCGATACCTTTGTCCAGCTTCGGGACCAGATCGCTAACCTGGAGACAACGATTGAATTGCTGTCAATGGGCCCAGATCCGGACCTGCAAAAGGAGCTAGATGCTTCCTTTGGTAAGACCAAGAAGGCCCTAGACCAGTACCGACTCAATCAGCTACTTGATGGTGAATACGATGCCAAGAACGCCATCCTGGAAATTCACCCGGGTGCTGGGGGTACGGAAGCCCAGGATTGGGGCTCGATGCTCCTGCGGATGTATGTTCGCTGGGGTGAACAGCACGGCTTCGATGTCGAAACGGCCAACTACGAAGCTGGTGATGCTGCCGGGATCAAGAGCGTGACCCTCCTGATCAAGGGGCATAATGCCTTTGGTTACCTGCGGAGTGAGAAGGGGGTTCACCGGCTTGTCCGGATTTCACCATTTGATGCGGCGGGGCGGCGTCACACCTCCTTTGCCTCGGTCGATGTTATGCCGGAGTTGGACGAGAGTGTCCACATCGACATTGATCCATCTGACCTGCGGGTTGATACTTTCCGTTCTAGTGGGGCGGGTGGTCAGCACATTAACAAGACCGAATCAGCTGTCCGGATCACCCACATTCCAACTGGGATTGTTACTTCCTCCCAGGCTGAACGTTCTCAGCTGCAGAACCGGGTTACTGCGATGAACATGTTGAAGTCCAAGCTTTATGAATTAGAAGAAGAGAAGAAGGCTAAGCAACGGGCCGAGATCGAGGGTGAACAACTCGACATTGGTTGGGGATCTCAGATTAGGTCCTACGTCTTTCACCCGTACACCCTGGTCAAGGATAACCGGAGTGGCTACGAGACCCATAATGGTCAGGCCGTGATGGATGGGGACCTCGATCCCTTCATCAACGCCTATCTTCAATGGAAGCTCAGTCAGAAGAATCCGCAATAATGGTGATTGCGGTTACTGTCGAAAGCAAGTAATATTAACTTAAAAGGAGTGTGGTGCACATGCGTGAAAGTCGTCATCGCCGCCTGACCCGATCCGCTTCCGACCGGATCATTGGTGGAGTCTTTGGGGGCTTCGGTAAGTATTTCCATATTTCCGCAAACCTCTTGCGGATCATCTACGTTATTTTAACCATCATAACCGCGATTGTGCCGGGTGTGATTATCTACCTAATCTTAATGATCATCATGCCGCCGGATCCGGCTAACCCAGGAATCCTGGGGATGCTGCATACGCTGAATGACCTCGGCAAGCAGGCCACGCGTGCGGATCATTCCCAATCGCGCCGGCAGCTGACTGACGTGGAAGAAAAGGACATAAAAAGGAATGAGCGATCATAATGGGATTTTGGAAAAAAGTATTGATTGATACCATCTTGTTCATTGCTCTGGCAGGACTGTTTGCTGGTACGGGGATGTTTTATATCAGCAGTGCCTGGATGGCACTACTGGCCAGCTTTGTGCTAGCGATCCTAAACGTCTTGATCAAGCCGATCCTGATGATCCTGTCACTGCCGATTAATATTCTGACGTTGGGGCTTTTCAGTATCGTGGTCAATGGGGCGATGCTCGAACTAACATCGGTATTCGTTGGTTCGGCGTTTTTCCACTTCTCGTCGTTTTGGAGTGCAATGTTGATTGCCATCATTATGTCGATCTGCAACACCGTGATTACTGATCATCAGGAAAATAGTTATTGAAAAGGAGTGGATAGTTGTGCCAACAAACAGCGTTACGGTTAAGGAATTAGTTGAAAAGGTTCGGTTGAAGGTCCTTCAGGGGGAGGACTACCTCGACCGTCCTATTACCACCAGTGATATCTCGCGGCCGGCCCTTGAATTTGCCGGTTACTTCAAACACTATCCAGCTCTGCGGATCCAGTTGTTGGGGATCACGGAAACCTCATTCTCCAAGGATCTGACCCATGAAAAGATGATGAAGTATATGACGAAGATGTGCACGCCACAGACTCCATGCTTTGTTATCTCGACAAACCTGCCAATTCCGGCAGAGTTAAAGGTAGCGGCAGAGAAGGCCCACATCCCAATCCTCGGGACGCACCTGACGTCCTCCCAAATTCTTAGTAACATGACCTCCTTCCTGCTGGGGCGGCTGGCACCACGGAAGTCCCTGCACGGGGTTCAGGTTGATATCAACGGGGTCGGGGTCCTGATTACCGGTGATTCCGGGGTTGGGAAGAGTGAAACCGCCCTGGAACTGGTCCGGCGTGGTCACCGGCTAGTTGCTGATGACCGGGTCGAAGTCTACGCCCGTGATGAACAGACCCTGATTGGGAGTGCGCCAGCGATCCTGGAACATCTGATGGAAATTCGGGGAATCGGGATCATTGACGTTGCCACCCTGTACGGGACTGGGGCCGTTATGCCAAACGATAAGATCGACCTGATCGTGCACCTGGAGACGTGGACGCCGGATGCTAAATTTGACCGGTTGGGTGACCGGGGCGATACCCAGACCATCCAGGGAGTTATCATCCCGAAGGTTTCCATCCCCGTTAAGATCGGGCGGAACCTGGCGATCATTATCGAGTCAGCGGCAATGAACTACCGTGCCGAGACGATGGGCTACGACGCTACGGAGACCTTTGACCGCAACCTGAATAAGCTGATTAAAGCTAACTCTGCGCGGGACACAAAGAAGAAGGAACAGAAGTAATGGCAGGAACAGTTACTGCGGCACTGAACCCGATTGCCCTGCAGTTCGGGCCCTTCACCGTTCACTGGTACGGGGTCATCATCGCGACCGGGGTGGTCCTGGCCCTCTGGTTAGCCGTACGTGAGGGACAGCGGCAGGGGATTGCCGAGGACTACTTCTATGACTACCTCCTCTGGGCCCTACCGATTGCAATCATCTGTGCCCGGATCTATTATGTCGTCTTTCAGTGGCCATACTATTCAGTCCATCCGTCGGAGATTATTGCCATCTGGGACGGTGGGATTGCCATCTATGGTGCCATCATCGGGGGCTTTTTGGTCCTGTATTTTTTCTGCCGGGCCCGCCAACTGTCGATGTGGACAATGCTCGACGTGATCGCACCGAC
>CAMCCW010000023.1 GCA_945873395.1 uncultured Lactobacillus sp.
GTCAAAAATCCGTAACTAACGGCCAGCAAGGCAAAAATAGCAACCGTAATAATCAGCGGCAGGCGGGTACTGTCGATAAACAGTAGGATCACTAGTACGGCGCAGAAGAAGATGATCGTTAGCCAACTGGTCAGTGGGAAACCAGGCATCTTAAAGAAGGAGACGCCCTCGGGGTGTTGCTGACGATACTTGATGTGGGCCCACAGGATAATCAGCCAGGTAAAGATAAAGGTAATCGTCGAGATGCTGGCGATCATGTCAAAGACTCCTGCTGGCATGATGTAGTTTAAGATTACCGTAATGAAGAGGATCAGTGATGAGAAGGTCAGGGCGTTATTTGGCACCGCCTTGGCACTTAGCTCACTAAATCGCCGCGGTGCATTACCTCCCCGCGCCAGTGAGTACAGTGATCGGCTGGTACTGAAGATCGCACTATTGGTGGCCGACATTGCCGCCGTCAGAACCACGAAGTTCAGAATACCCGCTGCCCCGGGAACACCGATGGCTGCGAAGACCTGGACAAAGGGGCTAGAACTGGTCTTGATTTGGTACCATGGGTAGATCGCCATCATGGCAATCATTGACCCAATGTAGAACAGCCCGATCCGGACCGGCAGCGTATTAATTGCTTTAGGGATATCCTTATTAGGGTTCTTGGTCTCACCGGCGGTTAACCCTACCATCTCAATGCCAACAAAGGCAAAGACAACCATCTGGAAAGACATCAGAAAGCCCAGCGGCCCCGTTGGGAAGAAACCACCGTGACTAACCAGATTAGTCAAAGTAACTGGCCGTCCCGCCACGGAACTGTGAAGGATGAGCATGATCACCCCGACCGCGATCAGGGCCAGGATGGCAATCACCTTAATCATTGAGAACCAACTCTCTAGTTCACCAAACAAGCCGACGTTAACCATGTTAACCAGCATCAATAGGATCACAATGACCAGCGGACCAACCCACTGCGGTAAGCTTGGAAACCAGTAGCGGAGGTAGATCCCTGTGGCCGTCAAGTCGGCCATTGCTAAGGTCAACCAGCAAGCCCAGTACATCCACCCGGCCACGAATTCCATCCGGTCACCCAAGTATTCCTTTACAGAATCAATAAAGGAGTGCTTGCTGGTGTCGGCTAGAATCAGCTCACCAAGGGCTCGCATCATAAAGAAGCAGAAAATCCCTACTATTAAGTATGAGAGAATAATTGATGGGCCGGCTTTATGAATCGCAGACCCAGAACCAAGAAATAGTCCGGTCCCAATCGCCCCACCGATGGCAATCATGGTGACATGGCGACTCTTCAGTGAGCGCTTCAGTTTTTGTTGCTGTTGTTCGTCCATAAATTTCCCTCCTTGGATACATAATTAAGCATGATACGAAAAACGTCCCTAGTACTCCTTTGTACCAGGGACGTTTTTTCAACGCGGTTCCACCCATCTTTATAGCTCCATTAGGAACTACCTCTGAGTCGATAGAGGAACCACCCTATTTCATCGATCATGCCATTTGGTTGGACCCGACTTTCAGCACCTATCGGGTTCTCTGGTTACCAACCTTAGAAGTTATTGACCATTATACTGATCTCAGCGTAAATGTCAAACGATAAGATCAAAATTTTAAAAATAATTCGGTTACCCTGCACATACCGGGTAAGTGTAACTTAGACGTTCAGCACCTTATCCAGGAAGTTCCTGGTGTCCGGGTGCTGGGGGTGGTCGAAGATCTCTTCCGGTGTCCCCTGTTCCCTGATTTTGCCATCATGGAAGAAGACCACCCGATCGGCCACTTGCTTGGCAAAGCCCATCTCGTGGGTGACCACGATCATAGTCATTCCTTGCTTGGCCAGCTGCTTCATAACCCCCAGGACGTCACCAACCATCTCGGGGTCGAGGGCACTCGTCGGTTCGTCGAAAAGCATCACGTCCGGCTTCATCGCCAGGGCCCGGGCAATGGCCACCCGTTGCTTTTGTCCCCCAGAAAGGGTCTGCGGGTTAACATTAGCCTTTTCTTTTAGCCCAACCAAGTCAAGATAGCGCAGGGCCTCCTCTTCGGCTTCGGCCTTAGTGGCCTTGCCCAGCTGGACCGGGGCCAGGGTGATGTTATCCAACACGGACATGTTTGGGAAAAGGTTGAAGTGTTGGAACACCATCCCGATGTTTTCCCGGACCTTGTTGATGTTAACCTTGGGGTCGGCGATATCATAGCCGTCAACGTAGACGTGTCCGCCATTTGGCACCTCCAGCCGATTGAGACAGCGTAGGAAGGTACTCTTCCCTGAACCAGACGGGCCAATCATGCAGACCACTTCACTGGGGGCCACATTCAGGTCAATCCCCTGGAGGACTTCGTTGCTGCCGTAGCTTTTGTGCAGATCTTTAACTTGTACTTTGTATCGTTTATCCATATTAAGCCATCCTCTTCTGAATGTAGTTTGATAACCAAGTCAACAGGGTGATGATAATGATGTAGATGGTCCCGATGATCAGCCACATCTTGAACCCTTCCATGTTCTGTGAAATGATAACGGTCCCAGTTTCAGTCAGTTCCATGACCCCAATTGCGGATAGAATCGAGGTATCTTTCAGGGTCATGATGAACTGGTTGACCAGTGATGGCACCATAATCTTCAGCCCTTGCGGTGCGATGACCTTGGTCAAGGCCTTGTGGTAAGGCAGCCCCAGGCTTCGGGCCGCTTCCCATTGTCCGGGATCAACGGCTTCAAAGCCACCCTTGACGATCGCACCAATGTAGGCCCCTTCGTCCAGCATCAGGGTGATGACCCCAGCAACGAACAGCGGTACCTTGTGGCCAATGACGTTTGGTACCCCCATGTAGATGAAGAAGGCCAGAACGATCATTGGCAGGCCCCGGAAGATGTAGATGATCACACTGGAAACTGCCTGGGCAAACTTATTCTGTGTGATTCCGAGAACCCCAAGGATCAGGCCAAAAATCATGGCACAGATGATCCCGACAACGGTCAGTTCAACAGTCATCCAGAGCCCCCGCAGCAGAGCTTCCCGGTTGGCGCGTAGCAGGCCGAGGATCGTCCGATCAGCCGTGGCACTCTTGGCGGTCTTGTTGCCCTTGGTGTACTTGTCGATGATCTTCTGCATCCGGCCAGTCTTCTTCATCCACCGGATCCCGTCATTGATCTTCTTCTGCATTGCCAGGTTCTTACCCTTCTGGAAACCGATGGCCACCGGCTGGGCGTCGATCGGCTTCTTCGTCACAACTTTCAGCGGGACCCCGGTCTTGATCCCGTATTCGAGAACTGGGCCATCATCGAAGGTGGCCGCGGTGTTACCGATCTTGACATCGTTCCACATCGTGTTGGAGGAATCGAAGTACTTAACCTTGTAGCCGTACTTCTTCTGGTTTTTCTTCAAGAAGAGGGCGGCACTGGTCCCGGACTTGGCCGAAACGGTCTTACCCTTCAACTGCTTCAGGGACTTGATGTTGCTATCCTTGGCCACCGCCATTTCGACCCCATCGGTGTAGTATGGGACGGAGAAGTCAAACTTTTGTTTCCGCTCGTCGGTAACACTCATCCCGGCCATCACGGCATCTACTTGGCCACCTTCCAGGGCTTGGAGGTCACCGTTGAAGCTCATCGGCTTGAGCTTGTATTTGAAGTGCTCATGCTTAGCAATTTCTCGGAGCATTTCAATTTCAATCCCCGGGTTCTTGCCGGAATAGCCACCCTTGCTGTCCTGAATTTCGAACGGCTCGAAGGTGTTGTTCGTCGCAATCGTGTAGGTCGGCTCGGCAGCGGAGACGGACTGGGGTTCAACCAGCAACCACCCAACTGCAATTGCAAGAGCTGCAAGCCAGCTGGCAAATATCTTTTTCCAACTTATTCTCCGCATCTTAACCGACTCCTTTTTAATCAAATTTTAACGTTGCTAATACCTTATCATCTTGGCGAAAACAATTGAATACTTTTAAGTCAACCGTGTGTTTATCCAAGATGATAGCGGTTAAATCAAACAGATAAAAAGGAGAGTCCACTATTAAACTTAATTAAATTAACTAACGATAATTAGTTGCTCCAATCATATAAGAGGATTCTCATTTTTATTTCAAACCAGAAATGCGATGATTCAAAAATATCATCAGCACCATTTTGAAATTAAAAAGAAGCTGAGGAATCGCCTCGACCAAAATAGAAACAGATAGTGCATCTACTTTATTGCTTAAAGGCAATCGAACAGCTAACCGGTGGCTCGTTGTTCATTGAATTCCTCAGACTACTTCTTAAAACAATCTGTAAATATAACTATTATATTAGAGTATTCTCATTTAATTGTCAACAGTGATAATAAATCAGCTTTTAAAAGAAAATCAGTGTCAGTAGCAATTTGCCGTGTTAAAACTAGAATACTTAATAAAGCAAAGAAAAATAAAAAGAGATTGACAATTATTTAATAGCGAGTTAGATTAAAATGCAATTAAAGATAAATTAAAACACGTTGACGAGACGAGTAGTTAATAACGGGGGTTGCAGAGAGTCCTTGGCTGATGAAAAAGGATACCTTCCCATTAATGAAAATCACTCTGAGTGCTAAGATGAAATTAAGTAATCTGCTGTGGGAGTAGCCCATTATCGCTACGGTGTTTAGTAAATCAGACTGAACACTTAGAGGCTAGTAGTGTGAACTATTAGCGAATTAGGGTGGTACCACGCAGTTGCGTCCTTAGGTTGAACAATCAGCCTGAGGGCGTTTTTTATTTTCATCGTCTTGTTGTAGTCGTAAGAGAAGAAAGGAAGTTAGAATTATGAAATTCACAGTAGTCGGTGCAGGTGCCATGGGACTCCGTTTCGGGGTATTGTTGCAAGAAGCTGGGAACGAGGTTGACTTTGTGGAAGGTTGGCAGCCGCATTACGAGCAGATGAAGAAGCAGGGTGGCGTTTATGTTACGCGGGAACACCAAAATAAACATTTGGTGCCGGTCAACGTTTACACGCCCGAAGAATATACAGCGACTGACGCGGACTTTGTCTTCTTTGAATTAAAGCAGATGCAGCTTGATGAGATGCTGCAACGGTGCAAGCACTTCTTTAAAGACCAATATGCCTTGACGGCAATGAACGGGATGGGCCATGTAGAAAAGCTTCTGCAATACTTTCCTAAAGAAAAATTGATCGCCGGGACCGCTCTCGTGGCAACGATCCTAACCGGACCTGGCGAGGTTGAATTTGTTGGTAAGCCGGGGATGGGCACGACCAACTGGGCAAACTATACTGAAAAACCGGACGAAAAGACCCAGCAGCTAATGGCGGAGCTGAAAAAGGCTAATTTCAATCCGTCCCTGAAAGATAACTTCATGGGGACGCTGATGGCCAAGGTGGTCTTTAACTCTGTTGTTAATACCCTTTGTACGATGTTTGAAATCACGATGGGCGAGTATGCATCGTTTGAAAAGGCCGATGAATTATCGCGGCAACTAATCGATGAAGCATATGATGTTTGTGAGCGCGCCGGCGTCCAACTTGTTAATAGCCGGGCGGAAGAGCTGGAAAGCGTTAATTACGTTTCCAAAGTTGGAAACCCCCATCACTATCCATCAATGTATCAGGACATGAGCCATAATCGGCCGGTAGAAGTCGACTACATCAACGGTTACTTTGTCAAGCTGGGTCGCAAGTACCATTACGAGGCCACAACCCATAATTTTGTCACCAACTTGGTTCACCTGGCAGAAAAGACGCGGGAACATTAAGTGTGAATATCAAAAGAGGCCGGAGAAGTTTAATTCTCCGGCCTCTTTTAGTGGTTACTGTTACTTGTTCAGCTTGTTGCGGAATGGAACTGCGTTTTCCTTGGTGATCTTGGTTACCCCGTGCATGTAAGGAAGCAGCACTTCTGGGATCGTGACGGAGCCGTCTTCGTTTTGGTAGTTTTCCAAAATAGCGGCAACTGTCCGGCCAACAGCCAGACCAGAACCGTTCAGGGTGTGGACGTAATGCAACTTACCGTCTTCATCCCGGTATTGAGTGTGCATCCGCCGTGCTTGGAAGTCCAGGCAGTTTGAGCAAGATGATACTTCCCGGTACTTGTTCTGGGCAGGCATCCAGAGCTCAATATCGTGGGTTTCAGAAGCAGTGAAGCTCATGTCGCTGGTCGTCAGGGTAATGACGTGGTATGGAATGCCGAGCTTCTTCAGGATGTTCTCGGCGTTGCCCGTCATCTTTTCCAGTTCATCCCATGAGTCCTCTGGCTTAGTGTACTTAACCATCTCAACCTTGTTGAATTGGTGCATCCGGATCAGACCCCGGGTGTCCCGACCAGCGGCCCCGGCTTCGGAACGGAAGCATGGGGTGAGGGCCGTAACGTAGACCGGCAGTTCCTTTTCCGGAATAACTTCGCCCCGGTAGTAGTTGGTCAATGGCACTTCGGCAGTTGGGATCAACGTCATGTCCTCGCCGTTAACCTGGTAAACACCTTCCTTGAACTTCGGGAACTGACCAGTACCGTACATTGAATCAGCGTTTACGATGTAAGGTGGCAATACCTCGGTGTAGCCGTCCTTCATGTGTTCATCCAGCATGAAGTTGTAGACGGCCCGCTCCAGCTGGGCACCCAGACCCAGATAGTAGACGAACCGCGCACCGGAAACCTTACGTGCCCGGTCAAAGTCCAGGATGCCCAGGTTCTCACCAACGTCCCAGTGGTGCTTTGGTTCAAAATCAAAGTCACGGATCTTACCGACCTTCCGCAGTTCAACGGCGCCATCTTCAGTCAGGCTGACTGGAACCCCATCATGCGGAATGTTTGGCAGGTGGGCCATCTTGTCATGAAGTTCCTTGTCGTTTGCTTCGACTTCTTGGTCCAATTCCTTGATCTTGTCACCGAGTTCCCGGGTCTGCTTGATGGCTTCGTCAGCAGATTCACCGTTCCGCTTAGCCTCACCAATCTTCTTGGAAGCAGCGTTACGCTGAGCCTTCATGGTTTCAGTTTGTTGCAGCAGGTCCCGCCGCTTTTGGTCCAGGGCCAATACTTCATCAATTTCTTCGGCCTTGACACCACGGGTTGCCAGCTTTTGCTTGAAGAATTCTGGGTCTTTACGAATCTTCTTAATATCTAACATGTCATAACCTCCAATAAAAAGAGCCACTTCATCCTAAATTTTGGGACGAAATGGCTCTAAGTTCCGCGGTACCACCCAAGTTTGGTATTTCTACCACCCTCGTGATGGATAACGGTCATCGGCCGTGCGGCATTACCCGCCCACGTCATTTTCTGCACCGGAGTTTCGACCGGCCGCTCACACCATCCGCGGCTTCTCTGTGTGGTCTACTTGAAATGCATCCGTGTTTCTTATTGCCATTATCATATTACATCTGGTCACTTTTGGCAACTGCTAACCACGACCGATTATGTTAGAATAAAACTAACAAAAAGTAAGGGAACTCTTATCATGATTCATAACTCAACGATTGATCACCAACTTAACCACCGCTCGATCCGGGCTTTCAAGCCTCAACCACTTACCAAGGAACAGCTAACCACCCTATACGAGGCCGCCCGCCACACCTCCACCAGTATGTTCATGCAGCAATTCAGCATCCTGCACCTTACCGATGAAAAGAAGCGGGCCGCAGTTCGGCAATTAGGGAACCAGCCCTACATCGGTCAAAATGGTGACCTGCTGATCTTCTTAGTTGACCTCTACCGGAACCAGAAGATCCGCCAGGCTGCCGGTAAGGACGACGGTCGTCTACATACCACCGATATCTTCCAACAAGCCGTTGAGGATACCGTCCTAGCTGTTCAAAACACCCTGGTTGCTGCCGAAAGCATGGGACTGGGCGGCGTGATTCTCGGCTCCATCAAGAATGACCCCATGGAGTTAATCCGGGTTCTCGACCTGCCAAAGATGACCTTCCCACTGCTGGGCCTGCAGGTCGGTATCCCAGATCAAGACCCGCAGTTGAAGCCGCGCCTGCCTCTGGACACACTGGTAATGGAAAACGACTACCACCGCGACTTCTCCGCTAATGACCTCAAGGACTACGATCAGAAAGTCACCCAATACTACGACCTGCGGGACGCCAACCGCCGGATAGATTCCTTTACCAAGCAGATTGCCGGCGCCAAGCTCGATAATCACGAGACCACCCGGGATCAGCTGAGTGCAGCCCTGCAACACCAAGGACTAGCCCTCGACTGGCAATAATATTTCAACTATAAAAGGAGACCGACAGGCACACTGTCAGTCTCCTTTTTACGTTCTTAAAATAGCTCAGCAGAACCATTTATATTCCAACATTTTCCACCGACTCATCATTACGGATGAAGACGGCCCCGCGATTGCCTGGCCGGTCCAACCATCCGGGGATCGGCTGGCCATTGAAGAAGAGTCGCTTGGCCTCGATCTCCCCCATCACCGATTGGTCGGTGAAGACAGTTACACTACTCAGATCAGTATCAAGCGGATAGCCCGTCCGGGGATCGATCAGGTGGTGGTAACGGTGGCCGTCCTTGATCAGAAATCGTTCGTAGATTCCCGATGTCACTGCAGAACAAGCCGCTCGACGAACAACCTCCATGTTCTCGCCACGGTGGAGCTGGGGATCTTGGACCCCAATCACCCACTGGCCATCATCGCGACGGGGTGATGGTCCAACGAAGAGCAGGTTACCGCCGAGATTGATAATCCCTGCGGATACACCTTGTTGGCGCCAAAAATCCTTAATCCGGTCAGCGATGTAGCCCTTGGCGATACCACCAAGATCTAGCTCCATTCCGGCCTGCTCCAGGTAGACCGTGCGGGCCTGATCATCGAGCTTCACCTGCCAGGGGTCGATCAGTTTCAGACGTTCCTGAATATCGACGTCGTCCGGGACGTTAGCACCTTTGAAGCCGATCTTCCACAGCTTAACCAAGGGACCAATCAGGGCGTTGAAGCCAAAGTCTTCGCGGCTATACTTGACGGCCATTTTGACCAGTTCATAGCTGGTTGGCGAGATCGCCACCGGCTTAATCCCAGCCGCATGGTTGACGTCCATTAATTCCGACTGGTCGCGGTTGACCGTCAGCCGGTCCTCGTACCCGTCAATCAGATCCATCGAAGGCTGAAGGACTGCGGCTGCCGAATCCCCGTAGACCGTCAGCACGATCCGCGTCCCCAAGGCATGGTGGGTCAGCGTATGCTTTTGGTCAATCAGTTGCTCATCCATGATGACTATTCTTCTTCGGAAGCACCAGTGGTTGCGTCAGCAGCTTCATCGTCAGCATCGACACTACCAGATTCGGAAGCACCAGTGTCAGCATCAGTTTCTTCAATTCCAGCTGGTTCACTTGCGTCAGCAGTAGTCTCCTCATTGTCATCACTGGATTCGGAAGCACCGGTTGAGGCATCGGCCGTTTCGTTGTCTTCAGCTTCTGCAGCGTCTTCGTGCTTGGAAGCACCAGTTGAGGCATCAGCACCTTTATCCCAGGCACCCTTTTCAAAGAGGCTCAGGATGTATTCAACACTACCAGTGAATTCGATTGTTCCCAGGTAATGACCATCAACGTCCCGCAGTGCGTAGTATTGGATCAGTGAACGGTGACCGTTCATCCAAAGTGGCCGGGTAACCACATCCCGCTTACCATCACGGAAGCTGTTGATGATAGCCATTACTGCTGGAACAGCCTTTGGTGGGTGGCATTCTGTTACGGGCTCGTTCAGAGAAGCCACGTCACGAACGTGTTCCCGGTTTGGCTTATCTGAGTACCATGCAAAGCGATCACTACTATCAATCAGGTCAATTTCAAATGGAATGGTACTGAAGATCTGTTGAACTTCCTTCAGCGATAAACGACCAGTTGGGAACTTGATGTAAGCCTCGCTGATCCGCGGCTGCTTGATTGGCATTTTGACTTCCTCCTCGTCCACATTTTCAAAGATTTGAATATATTCAATAAAGTGAGTAAAGCACTCTTCCAGGTTGTCCCGCATCTCGGTATCGACCAGCCGGCCATCCTTGGAGAAGACGTGAGTGGCCCCACCGATCAGGACTTCGTTACCCGGCATGAGGTTAGCATCACAGTCTGGTGAGATCAGAATCTGCCGCATCTGAACTTGGGAACGGGCAGAGGCCTGGCGTCCGTAAGAAACTCCGACCACCATAACCGGCTTCTTCTTCAGAACCGTTGTATGGTAGGAAAGCCACTCCACGGCACTCTTCAGTGCTGCTGGGATCCCATGGTCGTATTCTGGCGTGGAGAAGATCACCCCATCAGCAGCCTTAACCTTCTGCTTGAGCTTCCAAACCTCGGTCTGCTCTTCAAGGGGAACATCGACACTGAAAGCCGGCAGCTTGCTGATCTCGTAGATCTCGATGTCAGCCATCTGCTTGAAGTGCTTCTTCATAAACTTAAGCAACAGACGATTGTAAGAAAAGTTGGCGTTGGTCCCAACTAGTGCAAGAATCTTCTTCATTAGTCTTTTGCCGCCTCCTTCTTTGCAGCTTCAGCGGCCCGTTCTTCAACCATCCGGTTAATCGACCGGGCATAGATCTTAAAGTCGTCGATACACTTATCAAGGAACTTAATTGACATCTCATCAGTGATGTTGCCGTCCTCATCGATCACGTTGGCAACGTCACTCATAAAGTACTCGCTTCCTTGGTATACCTGGGCGTTGACCCCTGGTGAGATCAGGATGTCTCGTAGTTGTACCTGGGAACGAGAGGAACCCTGTTCGTGGGTCGAGGCCCCGACGATCATGACGGGCTTGTTTTCCAGCGGGTGAACCTCGTAGGAAAGCCACTCAATAACACTCTTCAAAGCTGAGGTAATAGAGTGGTTATATTCTGGGCTGGCAATGATTACGGCATCGGCTGAACCAATTCGTTGGTCAAGGTCCGCGATAACCTTGGGTGCGCGCCCTTTGTAGTTTTCGTTAAACATCGGAACATCGCGAATATCAATCACATCAACCTCATCGGTATCCTTGTACTGCTTAGCAATGAATTCTAGCAGCATCCGGTTGTAAGAATGATTGGCGTTTGATCCGGCAATTGCAGCAATTTTCAAAGGTGTCACTTCCTTCATTATTTTATGCAACATTTCACATTTTTATTTTACAATATTTTTGTAAGGATAAAAACTGATTATTAGTAATCTTTTAAATAGTTGAATCATTTTCAACGTTTTGGTTATAAAAGTAAGTTAATTGGACGAGTGAACAGGTCAATCCTCACCAGCGAGTATGCTAAAATAAGGAACACAAATAATAGATCGGAGCAGTATATCAATGGTACAAAAACATACTAAGCAAGATATCACAGTCAGTGTGGGGGACCGGTTCCCCCTGACGATCCGGCGGCTGGGAGTCAACGGTCACGGGATCGGTTACTTCAAACACAAGGTTTGCTTCGTCCCGGGGGCGCTGCCAGGGGAAGTCGTGGTCGCTGAAGTCACCAAGGTCATGCCCCGTTTTCTTGAAGCTAAGATCCACCGCCTGCGCCGGGCCAGCAAACACCGGGTTACCCCTCGCGACTCCTATGCCGATGTTGCTGGGGGCTTCGAGCTTGAAAACTTGGCCTACCCAGAACAACTGAAGTTCAAGCGTCAAGTGGTGCTCGACAGCCTGAGCAAGTTCAAGCCTTATGGTTATCGGAACTACGACGTCCGACCAACCATTGCCGCCCCGGCACAGTATGGCTATCGGAACAAAGCCCAATTCCAAGTTCGGATGGTCGATGGGCACGTGGCCGCCGGGCTCTACAAGCCTGATAGCCATGACTTGGTCGACATGCAGGAGTGTGCCGTGCAGATGCCCCAGACAATGCACGTCATGCGGACAATGGTCAAGCTGATCGAGGAGCTTAACATCCCAGTCTATGACGAAGAACACAATAGTGGAATCATCAAAACCCTGGCCGTTCGGGAATCCTGGACCACCGGTGAGTTGCAATTGACGATCATCACTAATACCCCCAAGCTGATTCACAAGCACCAGCTGCTGGCAGCCATCAAGGAACAACTCCCTGAGGTGGTCTCGGTCATGCAAAACGTCAACCCTGGTGATACGCCACTCGTCTGGGGTGACCAGACAATTCACCTGGCCGGAGCGGAAACCATTACCGAGAGTCTGATGGGGCTGGACTTCAAGCTCTCCGCCCGCTCTTTCCTTCAACTGAACCCTGCCCAAACTGAGGTCCTATACGAGGAAACGGCCAAGGCCCTGGAGCTCGCGCCTGATGATACCCTGATTGATGCCTATGCCGGGATCGGGACCATTGGCTTATCCCTGGCCTCCAGGGTTAAGGACGTCCGGGGGATGGAAATCATCCCCGAGGCGGTAGATGATGCCAACGAAAATGCCCACCTCAACGGAATTACCAACGCCCACTATGAAGTTGGCAAGGCCGAAGAGATTCTACCAAAATGGCAAGAAGAAGGGCTCTCCTTTGACGCCTTGGTCGTTGATCCACCACGGGCCGGTTTGGATGACAGCCTGATCAAGGCAATTCTCAAGACGAAGCCGCGTAAGTTTGCCTACGTTTCCTGTGGGATGGCCTCTTTGGCCCGCAACCTCCGCCGGTTGACCAGCGTCTATCATGTTGATTACATCCAGCCGGTCGACATGATGCCACAGACTGCCCGGTGCGAAGCAGTTGTCAAATTGTCCCTTAGAAAATAATTTCCATAAGAGAAGCAGCAAAATTTAATTTGCTGCTTTTTTACGATATATTAGCCTGGAAGTTCTAGTAACTCCTATTTTAAGTACTCATCAATGTGGTGGGCGGCATTTCGTCCAGAGTAGAAGGCATATCCCACACACGTTCCTGGCATATTCGGCCCGTACGTGTCACCAACTAACCCGGAAGCATCATTACCCGCGGCATATAATCCTGGAATCACGTGCGCTTTATTATCAATAACCTCATTTGCTGGGGTGACCTTTAAGCCGCCCATGGTACAAAAGGCCCCGACATTTAAGTGGAAGCCATAGAATGGCCCCTGGGCAACCTTTTGCAGATACTGCGGATCCTTGCCAAAGTCACCATCATTACCCTGATCAGCAAACTGGTTATAGCGTTGAATCGTAGCTACTAACTTCTCAACCGGCAAGTTCATCTGCTCCGCCAGCTCTTCAATAGTATCGGCCTTATAAATAAAGCTCTTTTTATCTGCTAGCGCCTGATCAATCTCTGCTTGTAATTGATCCATCTTCTGTCCCCGTTTGACATAGATACCAAGACCCATGAAGTTTCCGTCAACGGCCATCTTATCAATGACTCCCTGATCCAAGATACTAAAGACCTGTGATTGAGTGTACAGAGCATTACCCGCTAACGAGAAGTTGTAAACCACTTCTTCATTAACAAAGCGTTCCCCATCCTGATTTACCCAAAGAAGGGGTTGCTGGCCAGCCGCGGTGTTCATCTGGGAAGCCATCATCTTGTAAGATGGTTCATTTTCATCACGTAGATAGCCACCAAACAGCATTGCCATTCCTGTTCCATACTTCTGAGCGCCAATATTCCAGGCCATTCGTAAACCATCACCAGTTCCCTTACCAGAGCTAACTGGTACTAGCCGTGATTCATCATAATCCGTTTCTTCAATAATCATTTTAGAATTATTCAGGTAACCACCAGAGGCAAGGACAACTGCGCGGGCAAGCACATCATACTTGTCCCCACTCTGATGATCACGCAGGGTTACACGCAATCTTCCGTCAGCCTGGCGGGTCAACTTAATTGCGCGGGTAAGTGTTAATACTTCGCCCCCCTGCTCAACAAATTTCGGTTGGAGAACATCATGAATCACACCATGGCCCATTCCTTTATAGATATGCCAGGTTGCTTCACCGGCGCCCATCGCCTGGACGCCTTCGAACTCAACCCCTTGATCATGCAACCACTGGACGTTTTCCGCACTACTATTAATATAATTGCGCCAAATCCGTGAATCCGCCTTATACTTAGAATAATTCACTTCTTCACTTAATACGTCAGTGGCTTTAATGTGGATCCCCTTTGCCTTTTGAAGGTAGGAGTTAATCGCAAATAGACCCTCAGTGTAATTACTGCTGCCACCGGTAGTCTTACCTTTTTCCAGTAGTAAGACACTGCGGCCATTCTGCACCGCCGTCAGTCCGGCCGCGATTCCGGCTGCTCCCGAGCCAATCACTACAACATCATAACTATCTTGCTTGCTTCTCATGAATTTCATCACCTTTTAGTAATTTTTATTTACTTTTATTATAATTAGATTGTGAAATAGTTAATATGTTGAATATATGTGACACCCGCAATAAATTAACGGGTAAGGAGGCAAAAAATGGATATCGAACAACTCAAGAATTACCTTGCTGTTGCCCAACTTGGTAGTTTTCAAAAGGTTGCTGACCAAAAATTTATCTCACAACGAACCATCTCCAAACAGATGACGAATCTAGAAGACGAACTTGGAGTTCAGCTCTTCTTTCGTGGTCCAAATAAGATTACCCTGACAAATGCCGGAAGCTACTTTGTTCAACGAGCAACCGAACTTCTTAACCAGCTGGATGACAGTATTGTTAAGCTTCATAACATCAGCCAGCAAAACTTTCAGCATCTGCGGATTGGTTATTTTTCACCGTTTGAAGGGCGACTGCTAGTCAATCATATTCACGCCTATCAAGACACCGCCAACGTACCAATTCGTTTCCACGTCAGTGAAGCCGGCATTGAGCACCTGATTGCCGATATCACAATGGGCCTTTTGGATTGTGCTTATATTCTCGATTACGGAACCCACGAACACTTGATCCATGCCGAACTTTCCAGCACGCCGATCGCTAGTGGCGAAATGGTCCTGGGACTCAGCCGGCGCAATCCAATTGCCAATAAGGAGTTTCTTACCGACCAAGATCTAACTGAACGGCCGATACTGTATTACAGCAATGAGAGTTCAACCTATCTTCAGACTGCCTTCTTAGCAACACTGAAATCCAGCAATCCAGAGTGTCAGGTACAGCGCGTTGGCACAATCGAGCAGATGCAAGCCCTAGTTTCACTGGATCAGGCAATGGCCTTCTACCCACAGGGGTTACCGCTTTTCCCTAGTGATGAGATTATCTATCGGCGATTACAATCTAACGGTTCCTTTGACAGTCAGCGCTACACCGTTCAATTAGTTGCCCGTAACGACAATAATATCAATGGGTTAACCGCCTATAAGAACTTTCTCACTAAGCATAAATATTGATCAGGCAAAATATTATAGTATGGTGAAACAAAAGGAGATGTTGCCCTATGAAGCTTGTCATCACAAACGCTGCCAGCCGATGGTTCCAGAAACACCTACAGCTGAATACCGGAGATGGGGTTAAGTTCTTCGGCACAACAATCCAACCCCATCACGTCCAGCACACCCCCAACCAGGGATTTGCCGCGGAGAGTGACCTTGCGGCAGCTGTCCTAACCGTTACCAAAGATGGAATTAATTACCACATTAACCTTGATGATGAATGGTTCTTTTCTGGCCTAGTGACGACGGTCGACACGGCGGCAGGTGCTGAGCAGCCCCAATTTACCTTCCAAAAGGAACACCCAACACCGACAACGCCAGCCACTGATTCAACGGCTCCGGCAATTGATGCCACCACTGGGGCCTCGCGCCGGTTCGAAAGCTACTGGGAATAAAAGTAATATTACAAAAGGGGTCATGACAAATTTGAGTGCTTGTCATGATCCCTTTAATTACGTTCTAGTATTGGTAAAGCGTGAACGAACTCGGCCATAAATGACCGAGCTTCCAGATCTACACGGCTACGATAGCTCATATAGAATCCGGAAAACGTTTAGGCT
>CAMCCW010000024.1 GCA_945873395.1 uncultured Lactobacillus sp.
AGCTGATTATTACCAGCGCTGGTATGAAACCTACAAACAGAATGGACTTTCCGGTATTTCTAAAAGTAGATATGAGATTTTCCATAAGGTAATCAGTAACTATTTTGGTGATAAGAAGCTGCGGGCCATTCGTCGTTCTGATTACCAGCAATTTATTAATGAGTACGGGGCCAAGCACGCAATGTCCAGTGTTTCTAAGTTAAACGGTGCCATTCGTTCCTGTGTGGGCTATGCAATTGATGATGATGTAATAACGAAAGACTTTACCCACAACGTCAAGCTAGTTAATAACAAGGAACGGGAATACAAAGTAGAGTACCTAACCAATGATGAGTTGGTAACTCTTAAAAATGCTGTAATTGGCAAGCTTAACCGTTACAACACCAGCCGCTATATGATCTTGACTGCTATTTACACGGGAATGCGAAAGAGTGAGATACAAGCGCTCACCTGGAAAGACATAGATTTCCTCCATGCAACGATCAGCATAAGTAAATCGTGGGACGAAAAGAAAAAAGCTTTCAAATCAACTAAAACTGAATCAAGTAAACGGACGATCAAAGTTAATCGTGAGTTACTGAATCACTTAGCTGATCTAAAAGCTAATCAATCGGTTATGGTATTTCAGAATGTACTGGGGACCATCCCCACAAGTAACGCTCTGAATAAATGTTTACGTTCTATTATGGCGTCATGTAAGTTAAAAAAGCAAGGTTTCCACTTTCACTCACTGCGACACGTTCATGTTGCTTATCTATTGGGCAAGGGCGTAGACATTTACGCCATATCAAAAAGGCTGGGGCATTCAAATATCACGGTAACGTTAAAAACTTATTCCTATTTAATAGAGGAATATAAGGCAAAAAACGATACGCTTATTATCGACAAATTAGCGGAATTATGAGTAATGCGGAAAAAGTGCGGAAAAAAGTACCATAAAGCCCGGTATATAAGGGTCGTGTATGGTCGTCATCTCCATTAATAAGGTCTTTATACCAGCTAAAAACGTTGGTATAAAGGCTTTTTTGTTTTATAAAAACGTCGTTCTACAACACTCATACAACAAGAGAAAACTGTACTGTTACAGTTGCGGGGCAGTTTAAAAAGCAAAAACCAGTGCACCCATAAGTACACTGGCTGTAATTAATCTAAATTAGTCGTTAACGATAACGTAGGACTTGATGACCTGACGCTCGTCCATACCCTTGTAGGCAGCATCGATGTCGTCGAGGCTGAAGCTCTTGGTGAAGACCTTACCAGGGTTGATTTCACCGTCAAGAACAGCCTTGAGCAGGACTTCCTTGTCGTAAGTAGTGACAGAGGCTGGACCACCAGCAACAATCGTGTTCTTGTAGAATGGTGTGGTCATGTCTTGCTTAGGAGTGTGAGGAAGGCCAACCCGGCCAATGATGGCACCTGGACGACCAACCTTCATTGCGGTGTCGGTTGATTGTTCAGTTCCGACACATTCGAGAACGGCATCAGCACCGTTGCCGTTAGTAAGGTCCATGATCTTCTTAACGGCTTCGTCACCACGTTCCTCAACGTTGTCAGTAGCACCGAATTCCTTGGCGAGGGCCAGACGGTCGGCATGCCGGCTCGTGGAGATAATGCGCTTAGCACCACGCATCTTAGCGGCGATGATGGCACAAAGACCAACCGCACCGTCACCCATGACAACCACGGTGTCACCGGCGTTAACATTAGCAACCCGAGCGGCGTGGTAACCAGTGGCCATGACATCGGCCAGGGTCAGCAGGGACTTGAGCATACCCTCACTGTAGTCACTTGGCTTACCAGGGATCTTTACCAGTGCCCATTGACCGTGTTGGAAGCGAATGTATTCAGCTTGGACACCGTTACTGAAATTGTCCGTGTGACTCTGGCAGGAGCCATCAAAGCCAGCCCGGCAGGCAGCACAGTGACCACAACCGTGGGTGAATGGGGCGATAACAAAGTCGCCCGGCTTAACAGTGGTGATGTCGTCACCGACTTCTTCAACGACCCCGATAGCTTCGTGACCGGAGTTTTCGGCGTTAGCTTCAACCGGGTTAATTCCACGGAAGTTCCACAGGTCGGAACCACAGACACAGGTCCGTACCACCTTGATGATGACGTCGTCTGGGGCCTGAATAGTTGGCTTATCGATGTCGACCAACTTCATTTGACCCGCTTTAGCAAATACAGCAGATTTCATAAAAACAGTCTCCTTTCTTTTGTAACCATTTTCATTATAAACGTTTGCCATTAAAATTGATAATACTTTAAGTTGATGGTTGAACATACCTCAGTTGAATAGCTAAATTTGAATTAATGATGACTTCTCGGGTTAATCACGGGCGTTGAGCGAGGATGAATGTTAAACTAGGAAAAAATGACTAATTAAGTAAGAATTCTTTAAGGAAGTGGAACTACTCATGAATATCCTGATGATTGAAGACAACCATTCTGTTTGTGAGATGATGGCGATGTTCTTCAAGAAGAACCAGTGGCAGTATGAATTTGCCTATGATGGTGTCGCCGGCGAGAAAAAGTTCGCTGATCAACCAGATAAATGGGATATCATTCTTTTGGACTTAAATCTGCCCAAAAAGGACGGGATGCAAGTAGCAGCCGATATTCGGCGGATTTCGCCAACGGTTCCGCTGATCATGCTGACGGCTCGTGATACCGAAAGTGACCAGGTCCTGGGACTGGAGATTGGCGCCGATGACTATGTGACGAAGCCATTTAGTCCGATCACACTAGTGGCCAGAATCAAGGCGCTGCACCGCCGAAGCCAACTGGGACAACTCAAACAGCAACAACAGCAGGCGGATAGTGGCTTTGATGTTCAGACCGATCACTTCAAGATGAACACCAAGACCCGGGAAGTCTATCTTTATGATCAACCGGTAAGTGACCTGACCCCTAAGGAGTTTGACTTATTAAAGACGCTGGCATCCAAGCCTCGTCAGGTCTTCACCCGTTCCCAACTGCTTCAACTAGTTTGGGACTATGAATACTATGGGGATGAACGAACCGTTGATGCTCATATCAAGAAGTTACGGCAAAAGCTAGAAGATATTGGCCCCCAGGTGATTAAGACTGTCTGGGGCGTTGGTTACAAGTTTGATGATGAGGGAGAATAATACGAATGAAGTTAATGTATCGTTTGATGCTGACCTTCTTTACGATCATCATTATTTTACTGGTGATTCTAAGTGTTTCCTTTATCCAGGTAACTAATAATACGCTTTATCACAATACCTGGAACCAGCTGAAGAGTTACTCGGACAGTCTGGTCCAGGATTCGATCCGGTACGATCCCGCTAACCGGAGTTTTGAGGGGTTCGCCACGGATTCCCTTCAGACTAATGCCAGCCTATTGACGCGTCAGCACGTCCATTTTGCAATCTATGACACAGCTCAGCAGCAGATCTATGCCAGTAATGGGTTTACTTCAACGATCACTAAGGACCAGTGGCGTAAGCTTAAGGATGGCCAAGTCCTTTGCACGAAGGTAATGATGGCCAAAGTCGACCACCAGGTTGCCAATACCAAGACTCCCCAGATGACTGAGGTTCTCAAGCCGTACTTCTATAAGGGAAAGCTGGTAGCGGTGGTATCCATTGCCTCGCTGATTTCAACTATTAAGGAAAATATGCACCAGATTGTCCTTAACCTATTGGTCGCCTTTATAATTGCCGCCTTATTAACGCTAGTGGTCAGCTACTTCCTGGCCCGGTCGATCACCCAGCGGATTGAACGTCTGCGAAAGGCGACGCACGAGGTTGCCCGGGGCAACTATAATGTTCAAGTAGCCACGACTGGTAAGGACGAGATAAACGATCTGGCCCAGAGTTTCAACACGATGACCAAATCGCTGGAGGAGTCGCGGCAAGAAATTCATCGTCAAGAAGAACGGCGACGGCAGTTTATGGCCGATGCGGCTCATGAGATGCGAACCCCGTTGACGACGATTAACGGAATCCTAGAGGGACTCGAATACGATGTCATTCCAGAGGAAGATAAAAAGCACAGTATTCAATTAATGCAGAATGAGACCAGACGTTTGATTCGACTGGTCAACGATAACCTGGACTATGAGAAGATTCGCACGAACCAGATTTCAATGGAACGCAAGGTCTTCGATGCGGCAGCTGTCCTGGCTAACCTGCAGGAACAGCTGAGTAAGAAGGCTCGGGCGCAGGGGGACCGCATCGAGTTAGATGTCACCTCAGAGCTCCGGGTGTATGCTGATTACGACCGCTTCGTCCAGATTATGTTCAATATTACGCAAAATGCCATTCAATTTACTCAAAATGGCCTGATTAAGATTCAGGGACGGGCTGTTGACAATGGTAGCCAATTTAAATTAACCGATAACGGAATCGGGATGACCAAAGACCAGCTAGCTAACATCTGGGAACGCTATTACAAGGCTGATCGTTCCCGGATGAATACCAAGTATGGTGAGTCTGGTCTGGGGCTAGCGATTGTTCACCAGCTGGTTCTCCTGCACGGTGGTAAAGTCACCGTCAAGAGCAAGTATGGGGAGGGAACCACCTTCACGGTCTTCTTCCCGGACCGTGATCATGCGCCCCATGCAACGGGAAAGCCAACGGCAGAACAGAAAAATTAAATTCCCTCCAAAGTGCTATCTAAAAGTAACTAAACCACTTTGCTCAATTATTAACTTATTGTAAACGCTTGCGTAAACGTTTGCATTGTGCTAGATTACTATCTTGTAATATTTGTTATTGATTGATAGGAGAGAATTGTATTATGAGTTATTTGATTGCATTAATTCCAGCCCTTGGTTGGGGATTTATGCCACTGATCACTGGAAAGATTGGTGGATCAGCTGTTAACCAGATGTTTGGGATCGGTGCCGGGGCAACCATTGTCGGTTTGGTTGCCTTTGCGATTGGTCACCCTACTGTCAGCACCACAGCCTTCTGGTTCTCTGTTGTCTGTGGTGCCCTTTGGACGATCGGTCAGATCGGACAGTTCATTTCTTTCAAGCGGATCGGGGTTTCTAAGACCACGCCAATCTCTACGGTTCTGCAGTTAGTTGGTAATTCTATCATCGGTGCTATCATCTTCGGCGAATGGCGTGGCGCCAAGGCAATGACGATCGGGTTCGTTGCTCTGGCAGTGGTCATTGTCGGTGCCCTGATGACTTCAATGACGGAAGGAACGTCTAGCAAGAAGGTAACGGCCAAGGATTTCTTCTTCTTGCTCTTCACGACGATCGGTTACTGGATCTACTCCGCCTTTCCTAAGATTCCAGTGGTTGCCGATCAGAGTGCTTTAGGGATCTTCCTGCCAGAAATGCTGGGGATCTTGCTTGGTTCTGTGATCTACACGATTGCTTCTGGCAACGTGAGTGCATTCAAACAAAAAGAACAGTACTTAAACATCCTAGGGGGACTCTCATGGGGTGTTGCGGCGCTGGCTTACATCTTCGCTGGTAAGGCTCTCGGGATCACCACGGCTTTCGTCTTCGGTCAGATGAACGTTATTATTGCTACGATCGGTGGGGTGCTGGTCCTGCACGAGCAAAAGACTTCTCGTGAGATGACCTTCACCATCCTAGGGATTGTCCTGATCGTTATCGGGAGTGTCGCTACCGCCTTTGCTTAAAATATTTAAAAAGTTCAGAACACCTTGTTAATGGTATTCTGAACTTTTTTATTATCTTCTGAAATTTGATTGCAACCACCAGGTGAATTCGCTATCATTTAATTGTATTTGGAATTTAGCTAATATAACAAAGAAAGAAGTTATTTGATATGGCGCATGTTTCATTAGATAAGCAAGGCTTAAAGCAATTCGTTAATGACAACGAACTGGGTGAGATGCAGGCAATGGTCAACGCGGCGGACGACGAACTCCGCAACGGGACTGGGGCCGGGGCGGACTTCCGTGACTGGCTCCACCTGCCAACGGAATATGACAAGGACGAGTTCGCCCGGATCAAGGCGGCGGCCAAGAAGATCCAGTCCGATTCCGATATCCTGGTGGTCATTGGGATCGGTGGTTCCTACCTGGGTGCCCAGATGGCGATCGACTTCCTCCACAACACCTTCTATCAGGTGCAGAGTGCCAAGGATCGCAAGTACCCACTGGTGATCTTTGCCGGAAATTCCCTGAGTTCCACCTATGTGCACGACCTGCTGCAGCTGATCGGGGACAAGGACTTCTCCGTCAATGTTGTTTCCAAGTCTGGGACGACCACGGAGCCATCAATTGCCTTCCGGATTTTCAAGAAGAAGCTGATTGAAAAGTACGGTCAAGAAGAGGCCAACAAGCGGATCTACGCCACGACCGACAAAGCCAAGGGGGCTTTGAAGACTGAAGCTGATGCTAACGGTTACGAATCCTTCGTTATCCCAGATGGCGTCGGTGGTCGTTACTCCGTCCTGTGCCCGGTTGGCCTACTGCCAATCGCCGCTTCTGGTGCTGATATTGATAAGTTGATGGAAGGGGCTGCCCAAGCCGAAAAGGACTTCGTCAACCCTGACCTGACCAAGAACGAGGCCTACCAATACGCTGCCTACCGGAACATCCTCTACCGGAAGGGCTATGAAACCGAACTGCTGGAAAACTACGAGCCAAACATGCGGATGTTCGCCGAATGGTGGAAGCAATTGGCCGGTGAATCCGAAGGGAAGGACCACAAAGGAATTTACCCATCCAGCGCCAACTTCACCACCGATCTCCACTCCCTGGGGCAATACATCCAGGAAGGCCGGCGCTTCCTGATGGAGACCGTCGTTAAGTTAGACAAGCCAAACTACGATGTCGAAATTCCAAGTGAAGACGACAACCTGGATGGCCTGAAGTACCTGGAAGGTAAGACGATGGACTTTGCTAACACCAAGGCTTACGAGGCTGTTGTAGCAGCTCACACGGCTGGTGGCGTTCCGGTAATGACCGTCCACATTCCAGAAGAAAACGAGTATACGCTCGGTTACTTGATCTACTTCTTTGAAGTGGCCATGGGGATTTCCGGTTACCTGAATGGGATCAACCCATTCAACCAGCCTGGTGTGGAAGCCTACAAGGTCAACATGTTTGGCCTGCTGGGCAAGCCGGGTTACGAAGAAGTCGGCAAGAAGCTGCGTGCCGAGATGGACGAGAATAAGTAAAAACGTTTATGAGCTGCTGGCAGGATATGCCGGCAGCTTTTTTTGATAAGGAATGGGGGAAGAACATTGCAGGAACACTTAAGGGCTAATCGGGAACGGATACAGAATCGTCTAGCAGTTTGGATTGTTCTGGTTATTTGTCTCTGGATTGTGAAGTCAATTATTGGTTGGTCCTTTTTGCAATATGTCATTTGGCTTGCGGCGATCTATGTCGTCTTTCTCATGGCTTTATGGTTATATCTGACATGGCAACTTTGGCATAAAAATAAGTAGTTAATAAAAACGTGAAGTTGGTTTTGGGATACTAATGCCTGTCAAATATTGACAGTATTTCATCTCTTGGTTTTCTAAAATTTGTAGCATAGCTTGCAGTTGTTTAATATATTTTGTGGTGTTATTTGGAGTTTGAAATTTTACATATGGGAAAGTAAGTCTTGAGGGTAAGTGATTCATGTTATAATGAAAATGTTATTGATATATGAAATTAATGGACAGAGGTTTTAGAAATGATAAATGATCACCGGAATCTTTCACGGATTCAAAATAAAAAACTTGTGCTTCAACAGCTTTTTAATAATCCAGAAACCTCACGAGCAGAAATAGCACGACAATTAAATTTGAATAAATCTACAGTCTCATCTATATATGATGAATTAAATGAGGCGGGATTTATTGAAAGCGTACGTCAAGGTGAGTCAACAAGTAATGGCGGAAGAAAGCCACAATTAATTCGACTAAATCGTAATTATGGCTATGTTGTGAGTTTTGATATGAGCTTTAATAATGGATTAGCATATATGGCTGCGATGTTTAATTATCTAAACGGTGAAATTATTCAATATAGTCGTGAAAATATTGAGAAATTTGATATTCTCAGTATTATGCAGATGATGAAGAGTAAAATTCAACAGCTTCAACGTGTTGATTCAACAGAACATGGCTTGTTGGCTATTGCTTTTTCAATCCATGGTATCGTATTTAACAATAAAATAATCAATTCGCCCTTTTTAGAAATGCAGGGAATTGATATGGAGGAATATTTTAGTAAAGAATTTGGTGTTCCAGTAGTACTAGAAAATGAAGCTAATTTGTCAGCTGTTTTTGAAGAGGATTTTGGCGTTAATCAGGATACCAATGACCTAATCACTATTAGTATTCACCGCGGTATAGGGGTTGGAATTATTGCTAATCATAATTTATACCGAGGATTTCGTGGAATGGCTGGAGAAATTGGACGTAGTTTGATGGTAAACGATCTGGATAGTGGTTCCCGCCAACTAGTTAAGGTTGAATCACTATGTTCTGAAGATGCAATAATTCATCAAATAATGAACGCTAAAGACCTAACCGGTATGACTAGTGAAGGCTTAGTTAAGCTTTATGATGAGGACGATCAAGTAAAACAAATTATAAATCATGCAGCATATTTAATTGCTGAAGTATCTTATAATGCAATCGTGTCCTATGGTCCTGAAAAAGTATATTTTAACTCAATGCTATTTGAAGATTTGCCGATAATGTATAAAATGGTGCGTGATCGCCTAATTGAGTTAGGAATCTTCTCTCCAATTCAAATGATAAAAGGGTCAAGAATGACCTCATTACTAGGGGCGAGTTCATTAGCTATTCATCGTGCATTAGGACTGGATGATTACGTATTACACTTTAAATGGCCAAATGAGGTAAGAAATATTGACTAAAACCGTGAGTAAGGTAATTGCCTTATTCACGGTTTTTATCTGGATATAGTCAAAATGAAAAGCTACTAAAAAAGCTAGACTGATCTGCAAAGTACCAGCCTAGCTAAAATTATTAATTTTTGAATTAGAAATAACCTTATTCTTTTGCTTTCTTTGCGGCTTGTGTCCGTAACCATTGTTCGATTTCTTCAAGGGACTTACCTTGAGTTTCAAAGACTTTGGCGTGAACGAACCAAATAGCAATCAGGCAGAAGATACCGTAACCGATGAACAAGGTCCCTTTACCGAATGCACTAAGTAATGGCGGGAACGTTAGTGAGACAATCATGTTAGCAGTCCAGTTGACACCGGCGGAGAAGGAATTACCAAGACCACGAATGTTTAATGGGAACATTTCACCGATCATCGTCCACATGATTGGACCCCAAGTACCAGAGAAAGATGCAATGTAAACAACCATGGAAAGAACGGCCACGTCAGCAGCAAACTTAGATTCAGAGGAGTGCATCAGACCCCAGCACATGATGAACAGCGTGATGGCCATTAACCAACCACCGACGATTAACATCTTCCGCCGGCTAACCCGGTTCATCAACCAAATACCAATTACAGTAACGATAACGTTGAAGATACCGATCCAAATGTGTGATAACAGAGCAAAGTGAACACCAAAACCAGCATCAGTAAAAATGGTTGGTGCATAGTAAAGCACTGTGTTACAACCCATGACCTGCTGGAAGATTGCTAAACCAACAGCGGCAACCAATGCGGGGTGAACAACAGGTCCAAACAGTTCACTCCAACCGCCGGATTTAATGGATGCTTGTTTCTTGATATCAGCAATATCGCCATTAACAACTTGCTCATCATTATTGTTCATAGCCATTAAAACATCGCGGGCTACATTTTCTTTGTTGTTACGAACGAGGTAACGTGGGGACTCTGGAAGAATAATAGCACCGAAAAACAGGATTGCGGCAGGGATAGCTGCAAAGCCAAGCATCCAACGCCAACCGGTGTAGAGACCCTGTAACCAGAAGTTAAGCAGGTAAGCTAGAAGCAAACCGGACATAACCATTAACTGGAATAGGCCAGACATCATACCACGCTTGGCAACTGGCGCTAATTCGGCTAAATAAGTTGGGATTAAGGCAGAGGCAGCACCAACGGCTAAACCTAAGATAATCCGTGTTACAATCAGCGTCCAGAATTCTGGAGCTAATCCAGAACCTAACGCACCAATGAAGAATAGAATCGAAGTAAACATTAATAATTTACGCCGACCATAACGATCAGAGAAGGGGCCGATAGTAATAGCACCCAAGATGGCACCTAGTAGAACAGCTGATACAACGCAACCCTGTTGCCATGAATTCAACGATAATTGCTTTTCAATAAAGAGAATAGCACCAGAAATTGAACCTGTATCATAACCAAATAGTAATCCACCCAAGGCGGCAAAGAAGTATATCCACCCTGCAGATAATTTATGTTTCATGATGAAGCTTCTAACTATATATACAGACAGCAATAGGCAATAATCTTGTAAGTTGGTTGTCTATATTTAGTTAGTTTACGCAAAGAACTAACTCCACTAAGAAATATAACATATACTTTCATGTTTTGAAAGGGCTTTCTAAAAAATACATACTAAATTGGAAAAATAAAAGGATTATTTCATGTGAACAAGTGAATTAGAGGCGGCAATTATTAAAATTAAAGGTTAAGAATGGAATAGACAAGGAGACTAGTGAGATAAATCATAAAATATGGCATGAGAAGCTTTATCTTTATAGTAATTTGAAAAGCACCAGTTAGAAATTGATCAGTAATAGACTACTGAATGGTGTTAAATAATTTTCTTACCTTATTAGTGATGGGGAAATGTCAAACTACTTGAATGAAAATTACAAGAAAGGGTTTACAAAAACGATATTCGAGTGTATATTAAGCATTGTAAGTTAGTTGTTTATACAAACTAAATCATTTTAGGAGGCTATCTATTATGGCTGATTTATGGAAAAACATTGGTGACATTAAGTACGAAGGTCCACACAAGGGTCTCAAGTCCGGTTTGTTCTATCAATACTACAACCCAGACGAAGTAATCTTGGGTAAGAAGATGAAGGATTGGTTACGGTTTGCCGTTGCTTACTGGCACACCTTTGACCAACGTCTGGTGGACCCATTTGGTGATGGTACTGCAATCCGTCCATACGACAAGTACACTGACCCAATGGATCAAGCCCTAGCCAAGGTTGACTACGCATTTGAATTTTACAAGAAGTTAGGTGTTAACTTCCTTTGCTTCCACGACCGCGACTTGGCTCCAGAAGGTGACACTCTTCGTGAAACCAACAAGAACCTGGATAAGATCGTTGACAAAATCGTTGAATACCAAAAGGACACCGGTATGAAGGTTCTTTGGAACACTTCCAACCTCTTCACTAACCCACGGTTCCTTGAAGGTGCTGGTACTGCTCCATCAGCTAAAATTTACGCCTACGCTTGTGCTCAATTGAAGCACAGTCTAGAAATTGGTAAGCGGGTTGGCTCTGAAAACTATGTCTTCTGGGGTGGTCGTGAAGGTTACGAATCACTTTGGAACACTGAAATGAAGCGTGAACAATCCCACATTGCTAAGTTCTTCCACATGGCTAAGGACTACGCTAATGAGATTGGCTTCGACGCTCAAATGTTGCTTGAACCAAAGCCAAAGGAACCAACTACGCACCAATACGACTTTGATGCTGCTACGACCATTAACTTCATGCGTGAGTATGGTCTGGATAAGGACTTCAAGCTTAACCTTGAAGGTAACCACGCTAACTTGGCTGGTCATACTTACCAACATGAAATTCGGGTTGCTCGTGAAGCTGGCCTTCTTGGTTCTCTTGATGCTAACCAAGGTGACAAGCTGATCGGTTGGGATATCGATGAATATCCATCCAACCTGTACGAAACCACTGCTGCTATGTGGGAAGTAATTGAAAATGGTAGCATTGGACCTCGTGGTGGTCTGAACTTCGATGCTAAGCCACGTCGGACTTCGTTCAAGCCTGAAGACCTCTTCTATGGTCACATTGTAGGTATGGATAGCTTCGCCGCTGGCCTTCGGGTAGCTGCTGCTATGAAGGAAGACGGCTTCTTAGACGATATTCTGAAGAAGCGTTACGCTAGTTGGGATGAAGGCCTTGGTAAGTCTATCGAAGACGGCAAAGAAGACTTCAAGAGCCTTGAAGCCAAGGTTATTGATACGCCACAATCCGAACTGCGTGCATCAACTCAATCTGATCACCTTGAAGAAATTAAGGACACAATTAATCACTACATGATTGAAACGCTTGCTAAGTAAAGTAGGTATCTCTTATTCAAATCCTTAAATTACAACATGTAAGCTTTCACTCAGTACGTTGAGAAGCCATATAATAAAAGGGCCGAGGCAATAAACTTTGCCCCGACCCTTTTTATCTAAGAAGGGAATGAAAACAATGAATGAGTATGTAATTGGTGTCGATCTTGGTACGAGCGCAGTTAAAGTTTCGGCAATGGACCATAATGGTAAAATTGCCGCTCAGCAAAGCTATGACTATGACCTTCATCAGCCTCATCCTGGATACAGTGAGCAGGATCCACGAGATTGGCTTTATGGAACGACCATTGCAATTGACCGTCTAATTCTAAGAGATGGACTAAAGGCAGAAGAAATTAAAGGAATTTCGTTCTCTGGACAAATGCATGGTCTTGTTTTATTAGATGCTGATGGGCAGGTGCTACGCCCGGCAATTCTTTGGAATGATACTCGGACAACTAAACAGTGTGAAAAAATTAAAGAAAAAATGGGCGATCGATTTATTGACATAACTGGCAATCGTGCTTTAGAAGGTTTCACTCTCCCTAAGCTTTTGTGGGTCAAGGAAAATGAACCAGAAATATGGGCAAAGGCAAAGAGTTTTCTATTACCGAAAGACTATGTCCGTTATGTAATGACTGGTAAACAAGCAATTGACTATTCAGATGCTACTGGAACAGTCTTATTTGATATTAAAAAGAATACATGGAGTAAAGAGATTTGTAATGCCTTTGATATTCCAATGTCAATGTGCCCACCATTGATTCGCTCAATTGATGAAGCTGGAACAGTTACAGATAGTTATTCAGTCTTTTCTGGATTGAAAAAATCAACTCGTGTCTTTGGTGGTGGTGGTGATAATGCCTGCGGTGCTGTCGGTGCAGGCATCCTGAAGCCAAATATGGTTATGAGTAGTATAGGGACTTCTGGTGTCGTCTTAAAATACGAACCAGATGCAAATGTTAATTATCATGGTGCACTACAATATGAATGCCATGCTATTCCAGACACCTACTATTCAATGGGAGTTACTTTAGCTGCTGGTCACTCACTTAATTGGTTTAAGCATACCTTTGCGGCTGACGAGGACTTTACGGAAATGGTCAATCGAGCAGCTGAACGACCACTAGGTGCTAATGGATTACTTTTTACTCCATACGTAGTTGGTGAACGAACGCCATATGCTGATGCAGATATTCGGGGAAGCTTTCTTGGCGTTGATAGTATGCAGAATAAGTATGATTTTGTTCGAGCAGTGATTGAAGGAATTACCTTTAGTTTCCGCGATATACTAAATATCTATGATCAACATGGTCAGGAATTTGACACCGTCGTTGCCATTGGTGGTGGTGCTAAGAGCGAATTTTGGCTACAATTACAGGCTAATATTTTTAATAAGAAAGTTGTTTCACTAACAAATGAGCAGGGACCAGGTTTAGGTGCTGCTATGTTAGCTGCCGTCGGACTTGGTTGGTATGATACACTACAGGATTGTGCAAAGAAGTTTGTTCACTTTGGTAAGACTTATGAGCCTCAAGAGGACAAGGTTGCTAAGTACAATGACCTTTATAAGATTTACCACCAAGTTTACGGACAGACAAAGGACATTAGTCACCAGCTGATGGCATTGCGCAATAACTGGGACTAGATAAGAAGTGAACTTAAAATAGTAAAGAGGTTGGGATGATCCTCCAGTGATGTGTGCCCCTAGAGTTGGAAATCGACTCTGGGATACACGTCACTTTTTTAGTTACTCTCTTGAATTAATCCATTGAAGAAGTGCTTGATTGATACTTGACCACCTGTCTGACGTTGACCTTGGAGGTAGGCGATCTCGTTGTGAACGTTCTTGTATTCATACAAGTTGTTGGCGTATTCCAGAATGATGTCGTTCTCCGGATAGTCGATGCACATATGGGCGAGGTTGGTCAGTCCCGCACGGATATCACGTCGGACCCGTTGAAAGATGATCTTTTTGCCGTGTTTATCACAATGGTAGCTTTCCTCAAAGTTAATCTCCTCAAAATCGAGTTCCCGCTCAATCATCATGTTGACAATACTGATGATCTCCTGGCCTCCGTTGCCGGCAGTGATACCGAGGAAGCGAAGAATGGACTTAGCGTTTTCCTTTTGTTTTTCCTTATAACTAATCGAAACCGTATTGCTGTTGGTAGCCGCCCCACTAACCAGATCCAGAATCTGAAGCAGGCGCTTGGACATGTCGATGTTCTGACTAGCAAGTTTGATGACGGTCTTAACTTCGGCGATGTTTAACGGCTTTTCTAGGAAAAAGTCGATCCCACTTTTGTAGGCCCGTGTTCGGGTGGCCGGATCGATTGCCGGGGCCATCATGATGAAGTGCGGGTAGTGGCGACTGTCCTGGATGCGACGGATCAGTTCGATCCCGTCGATGCGTGGCATGGCAAAATTAACAAACATGATGTCGATACTGAGTCGCATGGCGTCGTCGTAGGCTTGTTGGGAGTTATTGGTGGTGCCGACGATTGAGTTATTGAAGTCGTTTTCAATAATATCTTTTAATAGTTCCGTGGAATCGTCGTTATCGTTAACGATGTAAAAGTTCACAGGTCAGGACCTCTCTTATTTTTCTTGAAGTAAAATGAAGTTCTTTGAAACTCAAAAACATTTTATACCTCTGTGCGTTTTTGCACAATGATTATAATTTATTGAAAACGTTTTTCCCCTTAAAAAGGGGATTTGTTTTATAAAAATCGTGGTTCCGCTTTCATTGATGTTATAATAGGCCTTGAGGAGCGAAAAAAAGAAAATTTTCTTTTGCGTTTTTGCGATGTTATGCGAAGCTTCTTGAAGTATACCGGTATGATAGTAACTGTAATAACCAAGGAGGAATTAATTATGGCTTTTAATTTACGTAATCGTAGTTTCTTAACTCTTTCAGACTTCAACAAGCGTGAAATGGAATACATGCTTAACTTAGCCGAAGATCTGAAGAAGGCAAAGTACGCTGGTACTGAAGCTAAGAACCTTGAAGGTAAGAACATCGCATTGATCTTCGAAAAGAGCTCAACTCGTACTCGTTGCTCCTTCGAAGTTGGTGCTAAGGACGAAGGTGCTCACGTAACCTACTTAGGTCCTTCAGGCTCACACATTGGTCACAAGGAATCTGTTAAGGATACTGCTCGTGTTCTTGGTGGTATGTTCGATGGTATCGAATACCGTGGTTTCTCACAACGTAACGTTGAAACCCTTGCTAAGTACTCAGGTGTTCCAGTTTGGAACGGTCTGACTGACGAAGACCACCCAACTCAAGTTCTGGCTGACTTCTTAACTGCTCACGAAGTATTGAAGAAGCCTTACGAAGACATCAAGTTTGCCTTCGTTGGTGACGGTCAAGACAACGTTTCTAACGCCCTGATGCTCGGTGCTGCCGTTATGGGTATGGAATACCACGTTGTAACTCCTAAGGAATTGAACCCAACTAAGGAAGTTCTTGACAAGGCTAACGCAATTGCCAAGGAAACTGGCGCCAAGATCGTTGTTTCTAACGACGTTAAGGAAGGCGTTAAGGGCATGGATGTTATCTACGCCGA
>CAMCCW010000025.1 GCA_945873395.1 uncultured Lactobacillus sp.
GCGTTTTTGCATTTACCACCAATTAGGTGGCTAACTTCATTCTATAATCCACCACTGAATAATGATACGTTAAACCAGCCTAAATTACAAACCAATCCCGGCATTTCAGTTAAATTATCTAAAAAGAAAGGGAGCGAAGCAAAAGTCGCTTATGTGACTTCATCTTCGCTTCCTTAACTTTAACTATTTACTTATTGTCAGGGCCAAGGAAGGTACTGTTGGTTCCAAACCACTTCTCATTAATCTTCTTCAGCTGACCATCACGCTGCAGTTTGCCAAGGCCTGCATTGATCTTCTTCCGGAGAGTCTTATCACCCTTGCGCATCCCAACCGCAAAGTATTCGACTGGGAACTGCCGATTGATTTCAACCCGGTAGTCCGCTGGATTCTTTTGGTGCTTGACGTAGTAATTGGCGTAGACCTCGTCCATCAAGATTCCCTGAATCCGGCCCGCATTCAGGTCAATAAAAGCGTTTGGGAAGGTATCGTACATCACGGGGGTCTTCCCCTTGATCTTATCCTTCAATAATTTAGGGTGTTCGTTTAAGGCGGTATCCCCAGTGGACCCAGTCTGAACACCCAGGGTCTTCCCCTGCATGTCGTTGAGGTTGTTAATGTGATCACGCTTCAGGGTAACCAGGACCTGCCGGTTAGCCAGGTAGTAACGACTGAAGGCAACCTTCTTCCGCCGACTGGCATTGACAGAATAACCGTTCCAAAGAAGGTCAATGGTACCATTCTTTAGTTCCGTTTCCTTCATTGACCAGTCAATCGGTTGGAAGTCGACCTTGATGCCGTACTGTTTGAAGACCGCCCGGGCCAGATCGACATCATAACCGACCAGCTTCCCGTTCTTCTGCCGGAAGCCCATTGGGACAAAGCTATCATCGAGCCCGACAATAACCTTTTTCCGTCGCTCAATCCGGGACCAGGTATCCTGGTGGTTGGCCCGGGTGGTGACACTTTCACAACCGGTTAAGCACATGGTGGGGATTAGTAACAACAGTAGCAGCCAAATTGCTTTGAACTTCTTCATACACTTTTTTCTCCCCTCTATGCCTGCTTCTTATCAACATCCTGGACTTGATCAAAAGACTTATCAAGGGCCTTGACCTTCAGGATGTCATCCGCGATCTCATTGGCAAAGTCAAAGTCGTGGGTAACAACCAACTGGGTCATCCCATCCTTCTTCAGGCCCATGATGATCTTGGCAACCTCTTTCCGCATCTCTGGATCCAATGCCGAGGTTGGCTCATCATAGCAGAGGATCTTAGGACTCATCGCCAGGGCCCGGGCAATGGCTACCCGCTGTTTTTGCCCCCCAGACAGTTGCCATGGATACAGGTCGCCCTTGGTGCTTAATCCCAGTTCCTCCAGCAATTTCTTAGCATCGGCAATGGCTTCTTCCTTGGACTTCTTCAATACCATGATCGGTGCTAGCGTTACGTTTTCCATTACCGACAGATTTGGGAAGAGGTTGTAGTCCTGAAAGACCACCCCGATTACCCGGTCGGATTCGGCAGTTCCTTGGGGGTCAAAGGGCTTCCCATCAATGAGGAAGGTCCCCTTGTCGGCCTGCTCTAATCCCGTGATGCAGCGAAGCAGGGTTGTCTTCCCGGCTCCAGATGGACCAACGATACTGAGGATTTCGCCATCTTTAACCGTTAAGTTAACATTGTCTAAGATGACCCGGTCACCGAAACTCTTGTATAAATTTTTAACTTCTAACATTGGCAGTTCCCCCTATATTACTTGAAGTATGAGTAGCGTTGTTCAACCTTGCGTAGAACCAGGGTGCAGATCCCAACCAGGATCAGGTAGATCACGGCAACCAGCAGCAGCGGTACCAGGGTGACGTCCCGGGCCGTTGCGACGTTGCCGGCCCGAAGTAGGTCGCCCAGACCGATAACGTATACCAATGAGGAATCCTTAACCAAGTTGATAACCTCGTTCCCAATTGACGGGATCACGATCTTGACCACTTGGGGGATCACGATCTTACGCAGGGTCTGCCAATAGCTCAAGCGCAGAACCCGGGCCGCCTCGAATTGGCCCTCATCAATGGCTTGGAAACCACCACGGAAGATTTCAGCAAAATAGGCCGCGTAGTTCAGAATAAAGGCTACTAAAGCGGCATCGTAACGTTGGAAGACAATGCCGATGATTGGTAAACCATAAAAAACAAAAATTAATTGCAAAAGTAATGGGGTCCCCCGCATCAACCAAACATAGATTTCAAGAATCCATTTTAAGGGCTGAATCTTAGAGATTAATCCCAGGCTGACCAAAATCCCTAGTGGCAGTGAGCAAACCAGGGTCCAGAAGAAGATCTGTAAGGTTAACCCCGCCCCTTGTAATAATGATGGCAAAATCTCAGTAACGTATTGCATATCAAGTCCTCCTTCATTCTCAAACGCCAAACGATAATAAACAAAAAAGCCCCCTAGGCCAATAAGCCCAGAGGACGAATCAATCGTGGTACCACCCCATGTTCGTGACCGCTTCACAGCGACCACCTCGTTAAGTTCAATTTTGAATTTGCTAAACAAAAAACGTCCTCGAGCCAAATGGCTACGAGGGCGTTTCCGCGGTTCCACCTCATCTTGTTGACCCCTCACGAGTATCAACCTTAGCGAGTTCAAAATTAAACTCCGTGCTGTAACGGGCTTCCCCGGGTTCCCCTACTGCTGATTCAAGAAACCAACTCACAGATGTGATTCAGGCATTTTAGAAGGTCCCTTCCCATCTAACGGGACTCGCTTAACAACTAACACTACCCTACTAGTCTGTTCATTGTCGTTCGTGATATTAATTGTGTTGTATCTTACACTCTTCCCCAGCACTTGTCAAGCCATCCTAGGCAGTTTTTTCAGACGTGGCCCAATTAAAGATTGCCTGAATTGGCCAGTAGAGCACCACAAAGTATACCAGGTTAAGGGCCAGCGTCGGTGCCAAAACATAAATCAGATAGTCCCCAAAGGATAACGACGTCACACTAACCAGTGAGTAGGCCCAGTAGTTAAGCGTCATGAAGACGACCAGATCAATGAAGAAGATCATGATCATCGACAAGAATGACGAACTAAAGTACTTGGACAGGATCGTGGTCAGTCCCACAATACATGGGAACAGGAACATGTACAGGCCTAGAATACCTGAGCTGTACAGGTCTGCCACTACACCTGCCGCCACAGCAAACGGGATCAACGGAATCTCAACCCCGTTTTCAAAAAAGTAGGCCAACGTCAGCCACAGGAGGACCAATTCACTAGCCATTGAGTATGGGTAGTGGAAGAATAGCGGTGCCCACACGTGACTCAGTGCGCCGTCCAAGAACAGGCAGACAAACAGTCCAATGGGAAAAACATATTTTAACCGTGATAATCGATACATGCTTCATCACTCCTGAGATGCCGATTCAGCAACCGTAACGATGTTGATATCATTAAAGTTCGTTGCCGGAGTAATATAAACCTTCTGGGCAAGGCCATAATCATCCTTGCCGACCCGCGCAACCTTACCAACATACAGGCCCTTAGGAGTAATTCCACCCATACCATTGGTGGTTACCCGGGCCCCTTTCTTGATCTTAGCCTTGGAATTAACCTGGCCCATGACCAACTCACCACGAGAAGCACTGTAACTGGTAATAATCCCGTTGACAATACCATCCGTGCCGTGAATTGAGATTGCAAAGCGATTAGACGATTCATTGGTATCACTGAGCAGCTCAACCTTACTGTTGGTCTTGTTGACCTCGGCGATCCGCCCAATCAAGCCACCATTACTCATTACTGGCATATTCTTCTTAATACCGCTAGACTGACCCTTGTTAATTACTAATTGTTGCTGCCAAGCCGACGGTGTCCGCATCAAAACCGCTGCCGTGACCGTATCGTAGTCGGTCATGGAGTTATTGAGCTTGAGTTCCTGCTTCAGCTGTTTATTTTCATGAGCCAGGGCTTGGTTACGGACCTTTGTCTGAGCAAGGTCGGTAACCTGTTGTTTCAGTTCCCGGTTCTCTGAGTAGGTATTCATCAAGTCGTTGACCGAACTAAAGCTCGTCTGCAGCCAATTAACTGGTAAGGCGACGGCACTGTCTGCAAAGCCAACAATATCATTACCAAACTGCTGAATCAGCGGTGGCGTATTCCGACGATTGCGCATGGCAATTGAGCCCGCCATTAAACCAAAGCAGACAACCAGAATTACCACAATAATAACCAACCGGCGATTGGAAAAGAACTTGCGCATGATAATCCTCCAAATGTAATTTACAAAATAACAAAAGCGCGGCTAGACAAAACAAATCGTTTTGCGACCAGCCCCGCCCATTTATCGAGCAGTCTACATCTCTGCTCGCTTTTATTACTTCTTCTTCATTACGTCAATACTCTTAAGGGATTCACCAGTCCCAATTGCCACACAATCCAGTGGATCATTAGCAATAAATACCGGTACCTTAGTAGCATCCGCAATTACATCTGGCAGGTGTTTCAGCAATGCACCCCCACCGGTCAGAACGATCCCGTGGTCAATGACGTCCGCAGCAATTTCTGGTGACGTTTCTTCCAACGTCCCCTTGATAGCCGTGATGATATTTTCAACCACATCTTGAAGGGCAATTGAGACATCCTTAGCAGAAACTTCCATTGTCTTTGGCAGACCAGTGACCAGGTCACGACCGCGGACTTCAGTCTTACCCATCTCGTCAGCTGCCTCAACAGAAGCTGAACCAATGTCCCACTTGAGCTTTTCAGAGGTCCGTTCCCCAATCAAGAGGTTCTTGTGTTGACGCACGTATTGGGTAATAGCGTCGTTCATCTTGTCACCAGCCATCCGAATAGAACGACTAGAAACGATCCCACCAAGTGAAATCGTGGCAACATCAGTGGTCCCGCCACCAATATCAACAACCATGCTACCAGTTGGATCCATGACTGGAAGACCAGCACCAATAGCAGCGGCAAAAGGTTCTTCGATCACGTAGGCATCACGCGCACCGGCAACCCGGGTAGCATCAATCACCGCCCGCTTTTCAACTTCAGTAATGCCACTTGGTACACAAACCATGACGTATGGCTTACCATTGCTTCCGCCTAAGGCCTTTTCAATGTAGTACTTCATCATGGCAACGGTCGTGTCGTAGTCGGCAATGACCCCATCCTTCATCGGACGAATGGCCACGATGCTCTCTGGTGTCCGACCGATCATATCACGAGCGTCTGAACCGACAGAGATCACTTCATTAGTCTTGGCATTACGCGCAACAACTGATGGTTCACGCAGCACAATTCCCTTACCTTCAAGGTAAACGATTGTGTTGGCGGTCCCCAGGTCGATTCCTAGATTTTTGGTTCCAATTCCTAGCAATCTATTTCTTCCCTTCGTTTTTTAACTGATAAATTCAAATTAATATCGTGGATATTATACCATAGCCAGTAAAGACATTCGAACATTAATATACATTATCAGTCCCTCGAAGGATAATTTTTCAAGCGAAATTAAAATTTTCTTTAACTTTCAACCTGCTGTTCCTGTTCGCGCCAACTATAATACTGATCATTACCAACGATCATGAAATCTAATATCTGAATACCCAGCAGCTTGCCACCCCGCTCCAGCCGTTTCGCAAAGGCTAGATCCTGTTGGGATGGCTTGACATTTCCAGAGGGATGATTATGAATCATCACCAGGCCACTGGCCGAATAGCGCAGGGCATACTTAAAGATCTGGTCGGGATAGAGGACGCACTCGCTTCTTCCCCCAACAAATATCGTCTTCAGTTTAATAATGTTATTTTGGGAATCAGTAAAGGCCACACAGACACTTTCCTGCTCATCACCAGCAAAGTGGGCAATCATAGCCTGACCTAATTCTACACTGGAATAGGCAACTCCTTCGATCACCGGATATACCCTGACCATTGCCTTTCCCAAATCCAACGCGGCAAAAAAACGACTCATCTGCTGGTCACACTCACATAGTTTGCGTCGTTCATTTTGTGATATCTGTTTAAGATCGATCAAATCCGGGTAGTACAGCTGCATATACCGATAAGCACTCATTCCATGAATCTCGACTCCATCAAGACAACATCCTATGGCCTTCTCATATAAATTGACGGCTTCAAACCCTATCAACTTTAGTTCTTCCATTTCAATCGCTCCTTTGTATTTATCCGGCTATTAAATAAATACGCAGGAAACACGATTAGTCATCAAATAAGTGACGAACTTCTGAAATAAAGTACAGGGACCCGGTCACAATCATGACATCCTCACTGCTGAGCTGGCTGGCAACCTGCTGGAAGCCTGCCTGCCAGCTGTCCGCTACCTGAATGGGGTAACGGCTGGGCAGCTGTGCGGCTACCTGGGTCAGGTCGGCACTCGGCCGCTTGGGACCCGGCCCCGCAAAGTTAGTGACAGTCAGGTGGACATTCCCCAGGCTGGCCAGTTCACCAAGCATCAGGTCATACTGCTTGTCAGCCAGGATAGCAACCAGGATGTATACGTCCCGGTCAGCGAAGTCATCTTGGATCGACTTGACCAGTGCCTGCATCCCCGGCAGGTTATGGGCACCGTCGAGCAAGACCAGGGGCTCATCATTGACGACTTCCATCCGTCCGGGCCACTGACTGTTGGCGAGGCCCTGCCGCAATGCTAACTGGTCAACTGGTAGCCCTTGTTTCTGCAGGAAAAGTTGGGTTGCAGTCAGCGCGATTGCGGCATTTTCCACCTGATAGTCCCCTGCCAGTCCCAATTGGAAGCGGCCGTGGTAAATATTCAGGCCGTCGTACTGGATCTGTGCACGCAGACCATGAGCATTGGTCTTATGGGCCGTAAAATCACGATCTAACTCATATAGAGGAGCTGACTTCTTCGCCGCTGTCTGCTCAATCACCTTCTGCGCTTCGAGGGACAATTTACCGATCACCACTGGGATGTCCTGTTTTATGATTCCGGCCTTTTGAGTAGCAATTGCCCCCAGAGTGTTACCAAGGTACTTCATATGGTCCCAGCCGACCGTGGTGATTACACTAACATCAGGGATAATCACGTTGGTGGAATCGTACAGTCCCCCGATGCCGACCTCCAGCAAAACAACATCCGGCTTTTTTTCAGCCATGTAGCAAAACATCAGGGCAGTGTCGATCTCAAACTCAGTTGGCCCCCCGGTCGGTAACTCACGGTCAAGCTTTGCGACCACCGGTTCCAGGCGCTGGGTCAAGCGTACAAGATCATCATCGCTGATCTGTTGGGCATTATACTCGATGCGCTCATTGAAGCGGGTAATGAAGGGTGAGGTGAAGCTCCCCACTGTCAGGCCACTATCAAGCAGCATGGAGCGCAGCATCGCCACCGTTGATCCCTTACCATTGGTCCCGGTCACGTGGATGTAGTGCTGCCCCTGCTCCGGGTTCCCCAGCTCAGCCAAAAAACGGCGCATCCGTTTGAGGGTTGGAATCTTCTTGAATTTCGTCCGGCCATGGATAAAGGCCAGGGCGTCCGCGTAATTTTGAATCATTATCTTCTCCCCTTCAAAACAAAAAAGATGGTTGTGATACTGAAATAGTACCACAATCATCTTTTAATCGGTTAGGCTTCTTCCAATGAAGCCAGCCGTTCCTTAGCAGAATCGAGCTTCTGCTGCCATTCAACGGCCTTTTGCTTTTCTGCTTCAACGACCTTTTCAGGGGCATTGTTAACGAACTTCTCGTTACCCAGCTTCTTTTGGGAACGTTGAACTTCCTTTTCGAGCTTTGCGATTTCTTTCTTCATCTTAGCCCGTTCTTCATCCAGGTCGACCAGTTCAGCCATTGGGATGTAGACTTCAGCCCCGGCCAGGATTCCGGACATAGCCAGTTTAGGTGCCTGAACGTCCGTACTGATGGTCAGTTCTGCAGGGTGGCAGAAGCGGTCGATGTAGTCGCGGTTGGCATTGAGCATATCGCCAAGGCGCTGGTTATCAACCTTAACCAGGATGTCAACTGGCTTGGACATTGGGGCGTTGGCTTCGTTCCGGATGTTCCGAACGGCCTTGATCATCTCGATCAGGTTGCTCATCTGTTCAGTAGCAGCGGGATCATCCAGGTCCGCGTTAGCAACTGGGTACTTAGCAATCATGATTGACTTACCATCGTGTGGCATTGACAACCAAAGCTTTTCGGTAACGAATGGCATGATTGGGTGCATCAACTTCAGGGTTTGGTCTAAGACGTAACCCAAGATGTTCTTGGTATTAGTCTTTTCCTCGTCAGTCCCATTGTTGAGCTTCTCCTTGGTCATTTCGATGTACCAGTCACAGAAGTCATTCCAGATGAAGTTGTACAGTGCCCGACCAGCTTCACCGAATTCAAACTTGTCAAACTGTTCGTTGACCTGCTTGATGGTAGCATTCAACCGACTCAGAATCCAACGGTCAGCCAGGTCCCACTTCGACTTGTCAGGCAGGACTGGTGCTGGCATGTCGCCGAGGTTCATGATAACGTACCGGCTGGCATTCCAGATCTTGTTAATGAAGTTCCAGGCGGCATCCATCTTCGTGTAGGAGAACCGGATGTCTTGACCAGGGGTTGAACCAGTGATCAGGAACCAGCGCAGGGCGTCAACCCCGTACTTCTTGATGACGTCCATTGGGTCGATCCCGTTTCCGAGGGACTTACTCATCTTCCGTCCTTGTTCATCACGGATCAGACCGTGCAGGAGAACGTTTCTGAATGGGGCCTTGCCGGTGAATTCCAGGGATTGGAAGATCATCCGGGATACCCAGAAGAAGATGATGTCATAACCGGTAACCAGGGTGCTGGTTGGGAAGTAACGCTTGTAGTCCGGGGAATCGGTGTCTGGCCAGCCCATGGTTGAGAATGGCCATAAGCCACTACTGAACCAGGTATCCAGCACATCAGTATCCTGGGTCCAGTTTTCGGCGTCCTTTGGTGCTTCCATACCAACGTATACTTCACCGGTCTTCTTGTGGTACCAAGCCGGAATCCGGTGGCCCCACCAGAGTTGCCGTGAGATAACCCAGTCATGAACGTTTTCCATCCACTGGGTGAAGGTGTGTTCGAACCGTCCTGGAATGAAGTTAACCTTGTCCGCCGTCTTCTGGTTATCAAGGGCCAACTTAGCCAGTGGCTTCATCTTGACAAACCATTGGGTGGACAGACGCGCTTCAACCTGAACCCCGGTCCGCTCAGAGTGACCAACGGAGTGAACAATTGGAACAACCTTGAGCATGTAGCCCTGGTCAGTCAGGTCCTTGACCATGGCCTTCCGGGCTTCGAAACGGTCCATCCCTTGGTACTTACCGGCGTTCTCGTTCATGGAGGCGTCTTCGTTCATCGTGTTCAATTCTGGAAGGTTATGACGCTTACCAACCTTGAAGTCGTTTGGATCATGGGCTGGCGTAATCTTAACCATCCCAGTTCCAAAGTCCGGTGTTACGTAGTCATCAGCGATGATTTCGATTTCCCGGTTAACCAATGGGACCCGGACATGCTTACCGACCAGATCCTTGTAGCGGTCGTCGTTCGGGTTAACGGCAACGGCTTCATCACCAAACATGGTTTCGGGACGAGTCGTGGCAATTTCAATGTAGTCCTTACCATTGAAAGTCGTCCCGTCGGTGAATGGGTACTTAACGTGGTAGAAAGCACCCTTGTCGTCCTTGTGGATAACCTCAATGTCAGACAGGGCGGTCCGTGCTTGTGGATCCCAGTTAATAATGTAGGTTCCCCGGTAAATCAGGCCCTTCTTGTATAAGTCAACGAAGACCTTCCGGACAGCCTTGTTCAGTCCTTCATCCAAGGTGAACCGTTCCCGGTCGTAATCAACAGAGATTCCGAGCTTAGCCCACTGCTTGTGAATGATGTCGGCGTATTCGTCCTTCCAGTCCCAGACCTGTTGAACGAACTTCTCCCGGCCAAGGTCGTAACGGGAGATTCCCTGCTTACGTAAACGGGCTTCCACCTTAGCCTGAGTAGCAATCCCGGCGTGGTCCATCCCTGGTAACCACAAAGCGTCGTAACCCTGCATCCGCTTCTGCCGGATCAGCATATCCTGCAGGGTGGTATCCCAGGCGTGACCCAGGTGCAGCTTCCCAGTAACATTCGGCGGCGGAATAACAATTGAATATGGGTGAGCCTTCTTATCGCCACTTGGCTTGAAGAGGCCCTGGTCAATCCACCATTGGTAACGACCAGCTTCAACGGCTGTCGGATCATACTTTGTTGACATTTCCTTATCGGCTGCCATCGTATAATCGCTCCTTTCAAGATTATAAAATTGAGTTTCATCATATAAAAACGGTGACTAAATAAAAATCGTCCTATCGAAACAGATAGGACGATTGAATTCGCGGTACCACCTACGTTGAGCAGTCTAGTAGACCGCCCCGCTTGTTCATTTAATAACGGTAAATGAACCGGGCCCGCCTACTGAAATTCAGCGAACCAGCTCCCGAGCTACATTCGCGAAGCTGATCCAGGTCTTTCCAGCAGCGACCCTCTCTGGTGAATCATGGTACCTCGTTACTATTTCGGTCATCGCTTAATATTATGCTTGTATCATAGCTAAATTATTGCTGAGCGTCAAGCACAGATTATAGCAATTCGGCAAAAACGTCTTCATTTTGGTTGAGGAAGTCTTCACCAGGATGAATGTTAGTGATCTTAATTCCATCCAGGGAACGCTTCATCAGTCCTTCGATGTCCAGCCGCTGTTCGTACTTACGAGCCCGTTCCACACTTGGCCGAGTCTTTGGCGACGGCGGCGTAAAGACTGTACAACAATCCTCATATGGCAGGATAGATAAATCATACGTGCCGATCTCTTCAGCAATTTTAATGATTTCGGTCTTATCATAGGACAGGACCGGCCGCAGAACTGGGTAAGACGTAACATCATTGATGGCCAGCATACTCTCCATCGTCTGGGAAGCCACCTGTCCCAGGGACTCTCCATTGAAGATTGCCAGACCATGACGCTTGACCATTAAGGCGGCAGCCAGCCGCAGCATCATCCGCCGCTGAACGGTCATCAAGTAACCCTCTGGCACCTTCTCCTTGACGGTCTCTTGGATCTCGGCAAACGGCACTTGAATGAAGCGGATGCTCCCGCTGTACTTGGCCAAACGTTCAGTCAGCTGTTGAGCCTTAGCCAATGCCTGAGGACTCGTATACGGTGGACTGTAGAAGTGGACCATCTCCAGGGAAACGCCTCGCTTCATTGCCAGGTAGGCAGCTACTGGCGAGTCGATCCCACCGGACATCATCATCATACCCTTACCAGCAGTTCCAACCGGCAGACCACCGGCCCCCTTGATTGTCTCACTGGACAGGAAGATCCCGTTGAGGCGGATCTCCACCCGCAGTGTCAGGTCGGGATTGTGAACATCGACCTTGAGCTTGTCAGGGAACTTATCCAGCAGGTAGCCCCCCAACTTGTTGTTCATCGCAAAGGTATCCAGTTCAAAGTGGTGGTCGGAGCGCCGGGTCTCGATCTTAAAAGTGATCGGGTGGTCGAACTGCTCTTCAATCATCTGGGCCGCCGCCTTAGCAGCAGCGTCGAAGGACTTTTCGACCCGGATGGATGGTGAGAAGTTTTGGATCCCGAAGACCAACTTCAACCGGTCCATTACCTGGTCATAGTCTGCCCCGTTAAGTTCAACGTGCAGACGGTCCCGCTGAGCATGGACCTTCACTTGGTCAAAGCTGTGCAGGGCGTGGCGAACGTTGTCACCCAAGCGGTCAATGAACGACTTCTTGTTATGGCCCTTGGTGGACAATTCACCATAGCGTACCATAATTTCGGTGTATTGCACGTGCAATTCCTCCTTTCAATCTTTTTCAATTACATATTAGTCAATAATCTTTTGGAAACCAGCATAGAGGGTATCGAAGACCTTATTGAACTCGTCGGCCTCCTCCAGGGTATTCTGGTCACCCAAACTGATCCGGACCGCACTGGTAGCGATCTCTTCTGGAACCTTCATTGCAGCCAGGGTTCCCGCTTCAGAGTGCTTCTTGGAAGAGCAGGCACTGGTAGTTGAGATGTAGATTCCCTTATCCTCGAAGGCGTGGACAATGGTCTCACCACGGACCCCCGGAATAGCGAAGCACAGGACATGGCAAGCAAATCCCTTGTCGCGGCCGGAGATTAATTTAACGTGGTCGAACTGACTGAGGTGGTCATAGATCCGTTCCTTGATTGCCTGTTCACGCTTAACAGCTTCGGACTCGCCTTCCTTGATCAGCCGGATTGCCCGCGCCATCGCAACATCACCTGGTGTGTTCTCAGTTCCACTCCGCAGCGTCCGTTCCTGGCCACCGCCAGCAATCAGTGGGGCCAGTTGACGACCACTCTTAACGTAGACAAAGCCAGTTCCTCGTGGGGCGTGGAACTTGTGGCCAGAGAAGGTAGCAAAGTCGACTCGGTCGCTGAAGACCAGGTCATCAACGCCCTTGTCAATTGCCTGAACCGCATCCACCATGTAGTGGATGTTTGGGTAGTCCTTGAGAATCTCACCAACTTCCTTGATTGGTTCGATCGTCCCAATTTCGTTGTTGATGGCCATGATAGAAACTAGGATGGTATCAGGACGAATAGCCGCCTTGACGTCAGCTGGGTTAATCCGCCCTTCCTTGTCAACCGGCAGGTAGGTGATGTCAAAGCCTAACTCCCGCAACTGTTCCAATGGGTTACGGACCGCCGCATGCTCAACGCTAGTCGTGATGATGTGCTTACCGAAGCGGTGCTTGGCCATCGCCGTTCCCTTGATCACCCAGTTGTCCCCTTCGGAACCACCACTGGTGAAGATAATCTCACTGGGCTTGACTCCCAGTAGCTTGGCAATCTGCTGACGTGACTGTTCCAGCAGGTTCCAGGCATTTTCGCCAAAGTTGTGAAGACTGCTTGGGTTACCCCAGATCTTTTGGCTAACCGTATCATAGGTTTGCAGAACTTCCGGTGCAATCTTGGTCGTTGCACTGTTATCAAAGTAGATCATTAACTCTGTTCCTTTCTTCTCAAAATAATAGTTGACGAGAGAATCAGCAAATGAGCCAACATCCCGTCGAAATATTGGCGAGCATGCCATTGAATAGTTCGACTCAATCTTAAAACGACTTTATATTATAACAGAAAATCGCCGTGTGGGCATTGAAAAAAGCATGGAGGTAAGCGCATCACTCATCCCCATGCTTTTTCTACTATACTATTGTTCATTGATTTCCTGGTAGTAGCTGTCCTCAATCCGCTTATAGCTTCCTGGTTCAGCCTCCTCCAGTGCCGTGGCAATAGCTTCCAGACTGCCCGCGTAATTGTACTGGTTGAACAATTCCCGTGACTTCTTAGCCGCCGCAGCCACCTTATCGTTACCCGCAAAACGGTTAGCATACTGCTGAAGGCGCTCGGTTAGTTCCGCACTGTCGCGCAAGTCATTGGTCTTGTCCTGCAACCGCTCCAGGTCTGATTCGACCATGATTAACTGCTTCGTCACTTTCTCCATGTTGATCTTGTACTCGTTTAGTTCACTGGCTAACTTCTTGATCTCATCACTAACTCCGAAGAAGTAGTCCATATATTCCTGTGAAACGCCGGGGAGATTAAGTTGTTCCACCTGCCGCCGGATCGTTCGCATCCGCACGGAATACTGCTGCAACATCTTGCGGGCCCGCTGCTCGTCGGTTTGCAGCTTGGCCACCGCATCGTTGATCTTGTTTTGCTCCTCTTCAATATCCGTCAACCGGTCCCGGTTAGCCTTCTCCCGATCAACAATCTGACTGAAGACTGCCTGTTGGTTACGAATGGCCTGGTGATCTTCATTGTATTGTTTGATGATTGTCTTGATCTGCTCATTTAATTGCCGAGCCTTTTCAAACTCATTGTTATTCAGCGTATAGCTGAGACTCAAGTGATCCAATTCGGCAATCAACTCATTATTCTGCTGCTGAGCATGCTGGGTAAAGTGCCCCATCATTTCGACCAGATGACGCGCCTCCGCCCGGGCATCAATTTCCTTTTGCATTACTGCGTAAACATGATCGATCTGGTCAGCTAAATCATGGTTGGCCTGCTCGACCACATCCAGTTGTAAGTCATTCAACTGCCCCAAGGTTGCGTCAACCTTAGCCTGCAGGCGCTCAATCTGCTGGTCAATATCACTCTCAACAAAGTGGTAGTGTTCTTTCTTCAGAGTCTGGTAGCCACTTGCCAATTCAGTCAGCTGGTCGGGGAACTCAGTTACCAGTGGCTTGTACAGCGCCGGTACCCGCTTAATCTCCGCCGCTAGTTCCTGATTCCCCTGTTTGAGGTCGGTGAGCACCTCCTGGGCGGCATCCTGATCACCCTTCTTGGTCAATTCAACAAAGTGATCATATTGCTTTTCAAGTCCCGCCAGTTTTTTGTTTAATTTCTTGACACTATCACCATATTCGAAGTTCTTTTCATTTAATTGTTGATGGAACTTTTGGTAATTTTTCCCAATCTGATCAATTGCCTGTTGGTGGGTCTTACTCTGCTGTTCAATGTGCTGTAGGGAAGACTCAACTTCCTTACGGGCTGTCGTAGCCTTGGCCAATTCGGCTTGTAAGTCATTGATCTGGGCACTAATCGTCAGCAATTTAGTTGTCCGCGCCGCTTGTTGAAGATCTTGTCCCGCCGACAGAATGGCCTTTAGTTGAGGGACGATTTTATCATTGTAGCGATCCTTTAGCTGATCAAATTCCTGCTTGGCGTCACCCGTCAGTTGGAGCTGCTCCGCTTCTTTTAACTGCTGTTCAATCTGATTATTCATTAATTTCTGGCAAGCCGTCATTATCCCCTGCACCTGTTTGAGAATCCGGTGTTGGTACCAGACTACCCCACCTAGGATTATTAGAATTATGATCAGAATTACAATTAAAACTTGAAACATTACAATCTCCACCTACAAATAAATTTGCCCTAATATAAGCTAATACTAGAGAAATTATACCATAGGATCACTGGAGATGAATTACTAAAAATCCCCAATTAATAACAAATCAATTGACGATGACCGGTCGAGCATTGTATACTAGTTTTTGTGTAAAATAATGCAGCAGTGAGGGGCAAGCTCGTCAACAGACTGATGCCAAATGGTGTTTTTAGTAACCCAGCTGCAAGGGTGAAAAATTCAAATCAGCCTGCACGAATGCCAAGCTCACATCGGATTATTTTACTCCAACTAAATATATTGGAGGAATTTATTTATGTCTCGTTACACTGGTCCAAGTTGGCGTGTATCTCGTCGTCTTGGTGTTTCACTTTCAGGTACTGGTAAGGAATTAGCACGTCGTCCATACGCTCCTGGTGACCACGGTCGTGATCGTCACGGTAAGCTTTCTGAATATGGTACGCAACTTCGTGAAAAGCAAAAGCTGCGTTTCATGTACGGAATGACTGAACGTCAATTCTCAAATCTTTTCGTACGTGCCGGTAAGATCAAGGAAGGTACTCACGGTGCTAACTTCATGGCCTTACTTGAACGTCGTCTTGACAACATGGTTTACCGTTTAGGTTTGGCTACTACTCGTCGTCAAGCTCGTCAATTGGTTAACCATGG
>CAMCCW010000026.1 GCA_945873395.1 uncultured Lactobacillus sp.
CTTTGGAAATCCCGAATGGTTCTTCTATTTCAAGGGACTTTTGTCACAGCCCCTTTTTACGCCACGGTGTGTTGGCCACGTGTTAGTAAAGGTTCTGCTAAGTGGGTCCGGAACCATTGGGTGAGCGGCCCCATGAAGAGGGCAGTGATGATTGTTCCCACGCCAAGGGTAACGTTGAAGAGAAAACCAACCAGGACACAAAGAGAATCGGTAATCATCCGGCAGTACTTGAAAGGCAAAAGCCGATACTGATAAGCAGCGATCAGCGAGATGGCGTCGTAAGCAGAGACCCCTAGATCGGCTGTGAAGTAGAGCGCTGCTGCAAGACAGGTGAATATGATTGCAACCACCATTAGTCCACTGCGCATAGCTAGGTTGGGATGAGGCAGGATAATGTCAAGTAAGTGGTGCATTGTATCTGCCGCCACCCCGGTAAAGAAGAGGTTGATTACGGTAGCCACGCCAATATAGTGTTTTTTCAAGACGAAAACGAGAACCAGTAGGACGCCCGTTAGGATTAAGTAGAAGGTCGAGTAGGTCGACTTAAATAGGTTGGCTATCCCAGTTACAAAACAGGTGAAGGGATCAACCCCGAGGTTTGCTTTTTGGAGCATTCCTACGCAAAGGCCACAGAGAACTACGCCGCAGAAAGCCATAATAATTCGTCGAAATTGGTACATATTTTCACCTCAATCTTTCTTTGCTTCAAAGATAAACAGACGACTGTAAAAATCGGAAACATCCTTAGTAGCTGCCGATTGTTCTGATTCAGCATCCGAGGTAACTAAACCGATATTGGCTAATTCACTACCAGTGTAGGTCCCACAGTCGTGACCGTCTTTTTCATGAACCCGATATTCTTGATTTGCTAACAAAGCCGGGATTCGCTGCCGACGGTATTCCGCGTTGACATCATTGAGGACCTTGAAGTAGCCCATTATTGCTTGCTGCCGATCGGAGCTTACTACCAACCAGGCAGTGATGTTACCATCAAAGGGACTCTTTAGCCGGTAAAAGCGTCCAAACTGAAAGAGTGCCCGATAATGTTTCATCAGTTTAATTTGGCCCTTGATCTGCTCTAATTCATCCGGTGACAGTTTGGTTAGATCAAGCTCGTAACCAAGGTCACCGAAGAAGGCTACGTCACCGCGCGTTTTCAGTGGAGTGTAGCGGTTAACTTGTTCATTGGGACAGACTGAGACATGGGCGCCCATAGAATTAATTGGGTAACAGTATGATGTTCCAGTCTGGATCTTCAGGCGCTCGATGGCGTCAGAATCATCACTCGTCCAGGCCTGCGGGGCATAATATAACATTCCGGCATCAAAGCGCCCGCCACCTGAGGCACAAGATTCGAAAAGAATTTTTGGAAACTCTTGGATTAGCTGTTCGTAAAGGTGATAGACACCGAGAATGTAGCGGTGGAAAATCTCGCCCTGCTGGTCTGCCGGGAAGGCCATGGAGAAACATTCGGTAATATTACGATTCATGTCCCACTTAACGTAATCAACGTGCCCCTCACGCAGAACTTTGGCGATTAGTTTATGAACGTACTCAACAACTTCTGGTCGCGAGAAGTCGAGGACGTATTGTCGCCGTCCCTGAGATGGGTGCCGGTTAGGAGTCTGGATGATATAGTCAGGATGGTTACGATAGAGGTCACTGTCTTTATTGGTCATCTCTGGTTCAAACCAGAGACCAAACATCATTCCTAATTGATGAATCTTGTTGGACAAGCTGCTAATACCATCGGGGAGGCGGTCACGATTGACCCACCAGTCGCCGAGTCCAGCGGTTTCCTTGGTTCGTTTCCCAAACCAGCCATCATCGAGAACGAAAAGCTCAATTCCAAGATCCTTGGCCTGCTTGGCAAGCTGGATCAGCTTATCTGCCGTAAAGTTAAAGTAGGTCGCTTCCCAGTTGTTGATCAGGATCGGACGTGGCCGGTCGCGCCAGTAGCCACGAACTAGCCGCTGCTGGTAAAGCCGGTGATAGGTTTGGCTGAGCTGGTTGAGACCATTGCTGGTGTAGACCATAACAGCCTCAGGAGTCTGGAATTCTTGACCGGGGGTTAGTTTCCATGAAAAATGGAAAGGATTAATTCCCATTTGAACCCGGGTTACCTTATAAGCATCAACCTGAGCTTGTGCAAGGAAGTTTCCACTGTAGACGAGGGAGAAACCATATGCTTCGCCCTGAAAATCATCAGTATGAGGACGTTTTAAGATCACAAATGGGTTTTGCATATGACTGGAGGCGCCGCGAGTGCTGCTGACTGCTTGAATACCCGGACGAAGGTGAGCAGACTTTAGTTGCCGTTCCCTTCCCCAGGCTCCAGAGAACTGCATCCAGTCATAGTCATCATCAGGAAGGTCAAGGTTCATACTCATGGCGGTGGTTAGTTGGTAATCCTGGGTACTATGATTAGCGAAGCGCGCACTACGGGCAATTGCATCGTAATCATTAAAAATCGTGTAGGTAAGGGTCAAATCGACGTTAATTACGTCATCATGAAGGAGGACCTCGAGGGTGGTGGCTTCATCGCTATCTTCGACATAGGTGGCGGGGAGACCAGCTAGTTTGGGCTTGCCGGCGTAGATGCGGTGAGACCGATAACGAAAATTAACGACGGTACTGCCATTGGGCTGCTGAATCTCAAGAGCTGGCATCCGGTAGTCGGTGGTTCCGTAGGCTGGGTACTCTTGCTTGAGGTTGCCAAGGGAGAAGTCATAGTCATTATCGTAGACGTAACTCATTACTGGACGATAGCCGTCCTCGACTAGGTAGGAGTGATCAGGTCGATCAGGGACGCGATTTCCAAAGTAAAGTTGACCGAGTTGATCGTTACGCAGAATCTTAATAATGTAACTGATTCGATCATTGAATAGGTGGAATTCCTGACTATCCTGATGAAATTTGATTGGCATATTGATGACACTCCTTTTCTTAATTCAGTTTGATTGTAGCGCTTTCATTACGTGGCGAGAATAAGTGGATGTAGAAAGAAATGCACATTTTGTGGGATTTATGAAAAAACGACTACCGACGAAAAAAGTCGGTAGCCGTTTTATTTAATGATGGTGTTTTAGCCCTAGGAGGTTTAATATTTTCTGCATTGGGATGGCCTGGAGAAAGGTGGTCAATAGGATCAACAGCGAACCGACAACGCCAGCGACTGTCATCCGCGTTCCCAACAGGGTAACTGCCAGTAGGGTGGCGACGAGGGGTTCAAAGGCACTGAGAATCCCCGTGACCGATGGTGAAATATAACGAATGCTCTGCAAGAACATCGTATATGAAAGCATTGTCCCACCAATAATGATGTAGATGACCAGCCACCAGTCACTGCTGGAGAGGTGGGGCCACGGAATGGTGAGCAATGATGGGATGAGGATGATTCCGCTGACGAGCATCGCCAACCCACAGACTGCCAGGGCATCGTACTTTTTTAACAATGGTTGTGGCAGCAGGGTATAGAGGGCAGCCGCGCCTGCACACCAGAGGCCCCAGAAGAGTGCGACCGGGGTAAGGGTCAAAGTGTCCAATCGACCACCCGTCACCAGGTAGAAGGTTCCGATCAGGGCGATCACGATTGAGATACAGTCAATTCGGCGGGGCCATTGCCGCTGAGCAAACGCTAGCCAGATGATGATAATTACCGGTTGCAAATACTGAATCACCGTTGCCGTGGGAGCATTACTGTATTTGACAGCTAAGAAAATAACTCAGCTGGGAGTTCATCATCCCGAGAACGGCGAATGCCAGTAAATAACCTACGTTGCGTCGTTGATGAGTTAAGGCCCGAACCTGCTGAGGTGTATGGACCATTGAAATAGCGGTCAGCAGAATTCCCGTGGTTATCAGTCGGACAGCAACGAGCCAGGTGGTTGAAATATCAGTGGTCGAAAAGAGGTACTGAGCAGCGGCGCCAGAACCACCCCAGAGGGAAGCCCCACCAGCCGCGAGCAGTACGCCTTTGGTTTGTCGATTCATATAGCAACTCCTCCTTAGTCGATTAGTCTAAATTATCATAGATTGGGAAGCGCGACCAGTCAGGAGCGGATATACCTAGTAAAATTAAGGGAAAACGCTTAAAATTATTAGAGATGTTAAGTTTATGGATGAGGAGGAAACACTATGAAGAGTGTAAAAATCGGTGGTAGTAATTGGCAGGCCTCAAACGTGGCACTCGGGATCATGCGGATGGGGACGTTGCCGGTGCCCAAGGCAGTTGTGGCCCTGCAGGCAGCCCACGATGCCGGAATCAACTTTATCGACTCGGCGGATATCTACGGTAATGACCCGCAGCTAGGACGGGGGTCATCGGAAATTCATTTTGGCCAGGCCTTTAAGCAGAGTGGTCTCCACCGGGATGATTTCTACATCCAGTCCAAGGGTGGCCTGTATGCCAATGCGGATAATAAGATTACCCGTTATGATTCCTCCAAGAAGCAGTTAATCAGTGCCGTGGACGGGATCCTTGAGCGGATGGGCATTGACTACCTGGACTCGTTCCTGATCCACCGACCGGACCCGCTAATGGAACCGGAAGAGATTGCGGCAGCCTTTGACGAGCTTCAGGCAGCTGGGAAGGTCCGGCACTTCGGCGTTTCCAACTTCAATCCCCAGCAGATCGCCATGCTCCAGGAGGCATTGGACCAGAAGCTGCTGGTTGACCAGGTACAGTTCAGCCTGGCCCACACTGGAATGATCGACTTTGGTTTGCACACCAACATGACAGACGAGCGGGCCAATAATCATGATGGCGGTCTGATTGAGTATACGCGGCGCAAAAAAATGACGATCCAGACTTGGTCGCCGTTCCAGTACGGAACCTTTGCGGGGACTTTCATCAACAGCGACCGTTTCCCTGAATTGAATGATGAATTGGCTAAGCTGGCAGCCAAGTACGGAGTCAGCAAGAATGCCATTGCGGTGGCTTGGATCCTTCGCCACCCGGCCCACATGCAAGTCCTCCTAGGTACAATGAACCCTGAGCACATTAAGGACAGTGCAGCCGGGAGTGACATCACCCTTACACGGCAGGAATGGTATGACCTCTACCTCGCCGCCGGGAACGATTTACCATAATGGCCCGCGATTACGCCGCTTTCTACCGTCATCTGAGTGCGCCGTTCCGTCAACATCCGCATTTGGTCACGGCCCTGCGTATTGCCAACCGAGTCGTTGAGGTCATCATGTACGGTGCCTATCTGTTCATGCTGGCCTGGTTAATCTGGTGCGGTTTTCAGCAAGGGTGGCCTGCTATCTGGCCGCAACTTTGGCGACTGGTACTGATTCCTGGGGTGGGGTTCGTCCTCCTCTCACTTGTCCGCCAGCGACTTAACGCTCCCCGCCCCTACGAACAGTGGCCAATTGATCCGCTGATCGCTCGTGAGAAGACCGGGGATTCCTTCCCAAGCCGCCATGTCTTTTCAGCAACCGTCATCGCCATGGTGTCCCTGTGGCTGGACTGGCACTGGGGCCTGCCCCTTCTAGTATTGGCCCTCTTGCTGGCTGCCATTCGGGTGGTCGGAGGAGTCCACTATCCACGTGACGTGGTGGCCGGTGCCGTCTGTGGGCTCGTGGTTGGTAGCCTATTATTCTTGTAAAAATTAGGGCCTGGTTTGTTCAACAGACGGGCCCTTTGCTGATTAAAAGGGGAAGTAAATGGAGACATTAAAAAACGCAATTCTCAATGGACTATATGATCAACGTTATCGGGGGCATGAGCTGCTGAACCCAGCCCTCTTGAGCAACCGGGACGATGAGCAGCTCTGGTTGAGTCTGCGGCGCGAACTGCTAACGTGCCAAAGCTTTACCTGGGCGGTGGCCTTCATTACACCCAACATGCTGGTACCCTTTAAGGTCGTGATGGCCGACCTGGCTGTCAAGGGGGTGACGGGGACCATCATCACTGGTGACTATTTGGGGTTCAACTCGCCACGGGTCTTTACCGAACTGATGAAGATCCCTAATCTGACGGTCCGGATCGCCCAGACGGCTGGCTTCCATGCCAAGGGCTACCTCTTTGAGCACGCGGGTTACCAAACGGTCTACGTCGGCAGTGCCAACTTCACCCGGTCAGCCCTGCTGGAAAATGCCGAGTGGATGTTACGGGTGAGTTCGGCAACGGACGCGGCCCTCACTGATCAGGTTCGTCAGCAGCTAGCGGTCCTAACCACGGAGAGTCAGGTTTTGAACAATGACTGGCTGGCTGCTTACCGTGCTCGCTGGGTTCCACCGGTCCATTCCTCGACTAAGCCCGCAGCTGTCTTGATTACCCCGAACGCGATGCAGAAGGCTGCGTTGCACGAACTCAATGCTCTGGTAACGGCGGGAGCCACCAAGGGGTTAGTGGTTTCAGCGACAGGGACCGGGAAGACTTACTTGGGGGCCTTCGCGGTGAAAGCTTTTCAGCCGCACCGCTTCCTCTATGTGGTCCACCGGGAACAGATTGCCCGAAAATCGCTGGCCAGCTTTCGACGAGTCATCGGTGGTCCCGCCAGTGATTATGGCCTGCTGACCGGTAACCACCATGATTGGAATGCCAAGTACCTCTTTGCGACTGTCCAGACCCTCAGTCAACCGGATACCCTGGCGCAGCTGTCGGCCACAATGTTTGACTACATCCTGATCGACGAGGCCCACCGGGTAGCGGCCCCGAGCTACCGACGGGTGATGGCTCATTTTCGGCCGCAGTTTTGGTTGGGGATGACGGCTACCCCAGACCGGCCCGACAATCAGGATGTCTACGCAGCCTTTGATTACCACCTGGCCTATGAGATTCGCCTGCAGGATGCACTGGAGGCCGGGATGCTGGCACCATTTCACTACGTCGGGGTTCAAGATTATGTTACATCCGATGGCAAAACCATTGATGATACCAGCAGTCTTCACCGGTTGGTTGCCGACGAGCGGGTCCGCTACGTGCTCCAGCAGTTAGACTACTACGGCTATTGTGGCAGCCAGGCCCGGGGGCTCGTATTCTGTTCACGGCAGGCGGAGGCTAAGGAGCTAGCGGTGAAGTTTACTGCTGCCGGTCATCCGGCGGTGGCTCTGACCAACACAGATAGTCCGACCAAGCGGCGGGCCGCGGTCCGTCGCCTTGAAAAAGGTGAACTGGAGTACATTATCACGGTGGACCTCTTCAACGAGGGGATTGATATCCCGTCATTGAACCAGATTGTAATGCTCCGGAATACTAAGTCCGCAATCGTCTTCCTCCAGCAGCTTGGTCGGGGACTCCGTAAGTACCCGGGGAAGGATTACGTCACCGTTCTGGACTTCATCGGTAATTACAAGAATAACTACCTGATCCCACTGGCCCTCAACCATGATACCAGTCGGGATGTCGACCGGGCCCGGACCGAGACCCGTCTGCCAGGAATCATCGGTGTTTCGACAATCAATTTCGACCGAGTGGCCACTGATCAGATCCTACATTCACTAGCACAAACGAAGCTGGATTCGATGCGGGCCCTCCGTCAGTCTTATCAGGAACTGAAGAATAAGCTCGGTCGGGTGCCGTATCTTTATGACTTTTACCGCTATGGTTCAACGGCGCCCCAGGTATTTGCGGATAATAGCCGGCTGGCCCACTACGGTGACTTTCTGGTGAAGATGGGCGAACAAGTAGCTCTGGGAAGTTACGAGAGTGGGGTTCTATCGTTTGTCACCAAGGAATTACTCAACGGGAAGCGGCCCCACGAACTATTGCTTTTGGACGAACTACTGAAAAATGGCCGGTGTTCAACTGAACAGTTAGCGGTCCGGTGGCAGGAAGCGCACGCCTACGATACGCCCGCGGTGCGGCAATCGGTAATGGACATTTTGTCGCTGAACTTCTTTGACGTAAAGGCAGGGAAGACTACTAAGAAGGCCCGGTATGGTGGTCAACCGCTGATTACCTTGAAGGGTGATGAGTACCGGTGGAACTCCAATTTAGCAGCACCCCTGGCCGGAAATGCAAGGTTCAGGCGTCTACTGGCCGATGCAGTGACAACCGGGCTGGCCCTCAGCCAGGAGTACGATCCCACCCAGCTATTCACCCACTATCAGCGTTATGACCGTCAGGATGTCTGCCGCTTGTTGAACTGGCCGCTGGACGTCAGTGCCCCTATGTACGGTTACCGAGTAACGGGGGATGAATGTCCGATCTTCATCACCTACCGCAAGACTGATGCGGACCGGCGCAATGCGGTTTACGATAATGAGCTGCACGATGGTCAGTCGTTGCGCTGGTTTACCCGGAGTCCCCGCCACCTCGATTCGCCCGAGGTCCAGCAGCTATTGGCTGGTGTATCCACCGGCAAGCCTGCGGTGACGCTCCGTCTCTTTGTGAAGCGCAGTGATGCGGCTGGTAAGCAGTTCTACTACCTTGGTACCGCTAAGGTAAAACCGGGATCGGTTCGCGAGGAGCAGCTCGGCCCGAAGAAGAAAGCGGCGGTGGGGATGGACCTGCAGCTTGATCGGCCTCTGGCACCGCGGATGTATGAGATACTGTTTGATTAAAGGCTGTGCCTCTATTTGTGCTCGCGGGGGCTACCAACGGCTAGCTTCGCGTCGAAAAACGAAGTCGTAAACGACTTCTGTCTCGCTCCCTTTTCTCTAGGGAGCTAACAATTCAGGACTACACAGCTGAATCAGCCGTGGCCAATCCACCACCTCGATCTGCTTACGGGCCGTGGTAATAATTCCCTGCTGGCGGAGCTTTTGCAGATGGCGGGAAAGGGTAAGCAGAGGGATGCCGATGTTTGAGGCAATCTCCTCCTGAGTGAGGATAATCCCGTGTGGTTTGAGAAGCTTCTCGTATTGGTAGAGGTAGTTGCAGACCTTGGTCAGGTTGTCCTGGCTAGAAAGGTTGATGGCATCGTAGAGCAGGATCGCGGTGAAGTCGGCATACTGGCGGAGCATAGTCCGGGCAAACAACGGATCGTTGTCGATTAGGTCAGCGATGGCGCGCTGGGGAATCTTGGTGACCGTAACGTCAGTCTGGGCCTTAACAATTAGTTCGTCGCGTTCTTCCCGGTACTGGCGCTCGATCGGACTATATAGCGGGAAAAGACCGCCGTGACCGATGAAAAGTTCGGTTTTCTCCATACCAGTGTTGGAAACAATGGCCAACTTCAGAACCCCCTGGTGGATGTAGTAGGTATTAGTCATGTACTCACCGACATTGACCAGCGTCGCGCCTGCAGTGTAATGGAGTTGTTGGCGGTCACCGATGAGCAGGTCCTTGAAGGGGATAAATGTGTTGTCGTAATAGTATTCGGGAATTTTCATTCGAGGTGCCTCTGTATATCAATTGATGTATTACTAGATATTATTATCGCATATAATGCTGGTGATGATTCTAGAAGGGGGAATTACTGATGACACAGAAAGTAGCGATTGTTACCGGTGGGACGAATGGTATCGGCCTCGCCACAACTAAGAAGTTCCTTAAAGAAGGTTATGCTGTAGTGATTGCCGACTTGCATGAAAATCAGGAACGGCTGGCTGAGCTGCAGAAGCTGGGCACCGTGGCCTTTTTCCAATGCGACATTTCTCAGGCTGACCAAGTTCAGGCGCTCGTTGATGAGACGGTTAAACGCTTTGGCCAGATCGATGTGGCCGCCAATGTTGCAGGGATCCTTGGTAAGCGCATGCCATTTGTGGAAGCGGATCTTGATAACATCCGCCAGGTGATTAACGTTAACCTGATGGGAACAATTAACGTTGACCAGAAGGTAGCGGCCCAGATGGTCAAGCAGGGGTCCGGGGTCATCGTCAACGTTGGCTCCCTGGATGGCTTTATTCCAAACTTCGAGTCGGTCGGCTACATTGCCAGCAAGGGTGGCGTTCGCCTGGCCACTGCGGCAATTGCCCGTGAAGTGGCCCCACATGGGGTGCGGGTTCTCTCCGTTGCTCCCGGCTGGGTTGAAACCGGAATGGTGGAGCCAGCAACGAAGGCTTACGGGGCTACCCTGCACATGAAGGGGCGGATCATTCAGCCGGCGGAGATCGCGGGGGCAATTTACCTGGCAACCTTGCCGGAAGCCAGTGCCATCAATGGAACGACGATCATGGCTGACGATGGTTACACCGCCTTCAAGGGTACCGACCTCCCCAGTGCCCATTAAAATAAATAAGAATAAGAGCTTAAGAATTCCTACCAAGTTACTGGTGGGAATTTTTATTTTGTCTTGATTTCCAACACGGCCGCTTATATACTTAGTTACATAAGTAATTAACTAAATAACCGATAAGGAGATGATCCTGTGCAATTTGCATTCGATGGGTCCGCACCGCTGTATCAGCAGCTGGCGGCCCAGATCGAAGAGATGATCTTTACCGGCGGCTTCGATGAGGAGGCCCAGATCCCATCAACGACCCAGCTGTCGCAACAGCTCCACATCAATCCGGCTACTGTTCTCAAGGGGATGAACATGCTGGTTGATGAAGGCCTGCTGGAAAAGCGGCGCGGACTGGGGATGTTTGTTCGACCCGGTGCCCGCCAGAAGATCATGGAGCGCCGCAAGGACAATTTCTATAATGACTACATCAAAAAGCTCCTGGTCGAAGCCGGTAAGCTTGGCATCACTAAGGAGCATCTGATTGAACTGATTGAACGGGGGGAGCACGATGGAACAATTAAGCATTAATCATATAACAAAGCGGTTTGGCCGCCAGATAGTCCTGGACGATATTTCGTTCACCCTGGCCCCGGCCAAGATCTATGGCCTACTCGGGCGGAATGGGGCCGGAAAGTCGACTCTGCTCAACATTATTACCAACCGGATCTTTCCTACGGCAGGGACGGTTAAGTTGGGAGACCAGGATGCTAACGATAATGATGATGTGCTCGGTAGGATCTTTTTGATGAGTGAGACCAACCTCTATCCCAAGCGGACCAGTATTTTGCGGATGTTTGACCTTGCCAATGAGGCATACGGTCAGTTTAACTACCAGACAGCCGCTCGGCAGTTGAAGGAGTTCGGGTTGGACGAGAAACAACACCTGAGCAACCTGTCGACGGGGCAACAGACGATCGCTAAGTTTGTTCTGACCCTCAACGTCGATGCAGACTATATTCTGATGGATGAGCCAGTCCTGGGAATGGATGCTGCTCACCGGGATCTCTTTTACCAGGAGCTGTTGAAGAGCTATCAGGCCAAGCCTCGGACATTTGTCCTCTCGACGCACCTGATTGAGGAAGTCCAGCAGTTGGTAGAACACGTAATCATTATTGATCAGGCTAAGGTCGCAATCGACGACGATGTTCAACACCTGCTTGACCAGGCCCACACCGTCAGCGGTCCGGCTGACCAGGTCGACAAGTACACGGCCGGTCAACGGGTTCTGGCCAGTGAGGACCTGGGGAACATCCGAACGGCCTATTTGCTGGATGACCTTGATGATCAACGGGTGCTTCCTGACCAAGTTAAGCTCGGTCACTATGACCTGCAGCACTTATTCATTTACTTAACGAACGGAGGCGAAACTAAGAATGCTTAACACGAAACAGAAAATGGTGGCCAGCAATGTTTTTCACCGCCTAGGCGTCGCAACGCTGATTACCATCGCATGGGTGGTTGGCTTTGAACTAGTGGTTGACCTGCTCGGCCTGATCTTTAACCACAACCTGATGTCCTTCCTAATTAGTCTACAGGGGATTCCCGAATCGCTGGTGACATTCTTACCGGCAATCCTGGTAATCTATTTTCTGGTGACGTCTTACGGGGACTTCAAGTGGGCCATTCAAAACGGGATTTCGCGTTCCACCCTCTGGCAGGGCCGCCTGGTTGCCCTAGTGCTTAGTACCCTCCTGGTATACCTGATCGATGAACTGCTGACCATGACGTACCGGCCGTTCGGTGGCTGGCGGGAGGTCTTAATCAACTTTACCGGCTTCCTAACGCTTGTTCTGACCTGCCAGGCGATTGGTAATGGTTTTAGTCTCCTGAACCGAAAGTGGAAGGTCATTGTGGGGATCGGCCTGCCGGTGATGCTGGTGATCCTCCTGATGATGTTGTTGAGCGGACTGAGTGCCCTGAGCGACAGTATCTTCCTGCCAACCTATCAGCACAACCACTTTGTTGGGCCCCTGGCCTGGCTTTTTAACATAACGATGACTCCGGCTACTCCGTGGATTATCTGGGGAGTTTACCTGGTTATCATCATCTTCTTAACTAAATTCTTTAATGACCGCTTACAATTACGGCGGGACTAGTAACATCCCCAAAAACAAAGGACCAGTGGCAGATTATGTCATTGATCCTTTGTTTGTATTAATGGTATTGTCGATTTAAGCGGCGTCCTTTTCGTTGTTGTCGTCATCCAGTTCTTTGCGGGTCTTGACGTCGTTGATGTGTAGTTCGAACTTAACTAGCTTCAGGCCGGTCATCTGATCTAATGCCTTGGCGACCTCTTGGCAGGCTGCCTTGAAGATTTCGGGGGCCGACTTACCGTATTCGATGGTGGCGTCCATTTTCACCGCTACCTGTTTTTCGCCAGCGTCGACCTTGATCCCTTTGGTGACGCTTGTGCCGGATGTTACCTTATCGGCAAGCTCACTGAACATGTTACCGTCAAGGGAGACGATTCCGGGAACCCGGCTGACGGTAATTCCGGCGATCTTTTCAATTACCTGGTCGTCAAATGTTAGTTGTTGGTCAACGGATGTTTTAGTAGTTTGGTTAGGTGTTGTCATAAGTATTTCCTCCTATGGGGGTTAGTTACTGATCTTTTCGAGTAACTTGTTCGTGAATTTGTTAAGGGAGTAACCCATTATGTCGAGAATGTAGCCGATTGCTCCCAGAATTAGGGTGGTCAACAGAATCGCGAGCATTGGGAGAAATCCCCAGGCGACCCAGCTGACACTGATGATCAGGCCGATCACCATAAAGATTATTGCAAGTTTCATCGTGCACCTCCTAAATGATTGCGACTGCTTGTTTGTTGTCATAAGGCTTCAAGTTAACCTTTAGTTTCCGCAGGTCGATGTTAAACTGGTGTTTCAGGTCTTGTGCAATTGTATGTTGGATGTTGCGCTGTAGTAATTGCGGGTTGGAACGTTGCGAAAGCATTCCACCAACGGTGACGTCTGCTTGTTGACTGCTCCGATGCATTTTGATTTTGACGTCAGGATTGTAGAGGTCGTAACTGGCTAATGAAAGTCGCAGATCCTTTTCAACCGCTGCCTGATCAACGTGCATCTTGTACGGGCCATCGTGGACGATCGTCATCTTTTTAGTGGTTGTTGGCCGGAAGATTGCGATCCCAATCGTGACCAGGGCCAGCAGGACTAGGTAACCGGCGATTACAACCATGGTGATTTGTCCGGGATTCGTGACCAGCCAGCTGAGAATGCCCTGTGCCCAAGTCTGATCTTGGAAATACCAGAGGGCAATTCCGCTACCGGCGATTAGGGCTTGAATTAGGAAGACCCAGAAGGCCCACCATTTTTTCCACGCTGCCATTCGCACCACTCCTTTCTCTCGAAGTGTTTATTTCGTTTTTGCTATGTCTTAACTATATCATGTAATGAAACCGATTACGCCATTTTAAAATCTTCTAAATGCATTCTTAATGATGGCATGACATAATTTATAAAATTAGATGGAGATGATGGACTAAGAAGGCGATTAAGAAATAGCCGTCAATTAGATGAGCAGTGGCATCGGTCGCTGCGAGCTATCTTTTGTAATGGCAATCCTCAATTGCAGTGGGATTAACCAAAAAGAGCGCGGAACCACGTAGCAATTGCGTAGTTTCGTGCTCTGTCGAGTTGACTTACTTAGTTTACAGTTATTGTTTTGGCTGGCCGGTCCGGATAGCATAGCACATTGAGGCTCTCAGGAAATGCCCGGTAATTATATCGCCCGACCACTATCATCCAATTCTTCAAAATTTTGATAACTATCGTTTGATTTGGCTTTAATTTTCGGAAAGTTTGTTATTGCTAAAATCAAGCTCATAATTAGGGTCAAATAACAATACCAAACGTACGGCATCACTGCCACCGGAGAAACCTTTGCCATCGCTGAAGATACCAATAGCTGACCGGCATATGGAATAAATCCTTGAACGTTAGTAGCAAACATCGATAAAGCCGTGGCAACGCGAGTTCGTGACAGATTGAACTTCTTACCAATATCAACTGCCAAGGGTCCAACTGTAATGATGGCCACAGTGTTGTTAGTTGTACTCAGACACAACAAAATAATTAAGAAGCCAATCGATAGCAAGGCACCGTGTTTACTTTTCGTGTTTTTGCTCAATTTATCAATTAGCCATTGAATTCCACCGAGATAATTCATCAATCCAACAACGCCACCGACAAAAATACAAATTAATGACATGTCTTCCATCCCGGCCATGCCCTTTTGCAGATAGGTCATCGAACCAATTAGTGTAAAGTCACCTTGAACTACGCCGATTAATAAGCAAGAGAGAATGCCAATCATTAAAACTGACATCACATTCATGCCGACCAAAGACAAAATAATGACTAAGAGGTAAGGAACGATATCCACAGGATTATATTGGTATGTACCAGTTAGTGCTATATCTTTAACGGGATAAAGCGCTAATAAGATGCAGTTGACGATAATTGCTGGAATATCATATAAAAAATTCAGTAAAAACTTGTTTTTCATCAGCACCTTTTGGCTGTTGACCGCCGCAATTGCTGAAGCAGAAATAAAGGAGTTATTGTCACCAAACATTGCGCCACCAACGACTGCACCTGCTACAACCGCGGGGCTTACTCCTGTCTTAGTAGCAATCATCACACCAACGGGCATCAAAGCAGCAATCGTCCCCATAGAAGTCCCCATAGCGAAACTTAAGATGATGGCAATTAAAAAGATCCCTGGCAAAATCAAATTTTGCGGCAGAAAACTTAAGCACATATTAGTAATCGACGACACAGCGTGCATTTTAGTTGCTACACCTTGAAAGGCCCCTGCCAGAATAAAGATGACGATCATCATGATCAAGCCTTGATCGCCACCCGCTTTGCAAAAGACCGCCACTCTTTCTTCTAAGGTCAATTTCTTTTGACCATTAGGTGCTGGCAAACAAAAACCGACAATTGCCGCAATGATCATCCCTACTAGTAATGGCATTGAGTCAAATTTACCGGAGATGACACCACTTAAAATATACAAAAAGACAAAAACAATTAATGGCAGCAACCCAATGAATGAACTGGGTTGCTTTTGCTCTGGTTGAATCACTTTATAAAACTCCTATTAATTTTGAAATTTATATTTTATCTTAACATGGATATTTTGAACTGCTCGGCCTGATCTTTAATGACCGCCTCCAATTGCGGCGGGAATAAAATAAAAAGAGCGGGACTACGCAGTGGGTACTGTGCCCTGTCAAGTTGACACTTTAAATAATGAAAATTAGCTGGCCTT
>CAMCCW010000027.1 GCA_945873395.1 uncultured Lactobacillus sp.
ATGCCGCCCAGGTTAAGGCTGCGCGGCGGACTGCCACCTACGAGGAGTTCTTCCTCTTTCAGCTGCGGCTCCAGGCCATTCGCCAGGCTCAGCGGCAGCAGGACGGTCTGCGGATCTTATATCACAATGACGAGCTCAAGCAGTTCATCTCCCAGATTGGCTTTGAGCTGACTAATGCCCAGAAACGAGTGGTCAACGAGATCTGTGCCGACCTGCGCCGCCCCTACCAGATGAATCGCCTCCTTCAGGGGGATGTTGGTTCTGGGAAAACAATCGTGGCGGCGATTGCCATTTACGCCACGATCACGGCGGGTTACCAGGCGGCCTTGATGGCACCCACCGAAATTCTGGCGGCCCAGCATGCTGAGAAGCTGGCTAAGACCTTTGCCGGGACCCCCGTTCACATTGGTCTGCTGACTGGCTCATTGACGGCCAAACAACACCGTCAACTGCGCGACGCCATTAAGCGGGGAGATATCAACCTGATCATCGGGACCCACGCCCTGATCCAAGACGATGTCGAATACGCCAACCTGGGCCTGGCGATCACTGATGAACAGCACCGCTTCGGGGTCAACCAGCGGCAGCGCCTGCGGGAGAAGGGGGACAACCCCGATATCCTGGCCATGACAGCCACCCCGATCCCCCGGACCCTGGCGATCACGGCCTATGGTGAAATGGATGTTTCAATCATCGATGAAATGCCGGCGGGCCGGAAACCGATCAAGACCAGGTGGTTCAAGGTTGACCAGCAAAATGAGGCCCTGCACTTCCTGCGGGATCAGCTGGCGGCTGGGGCCCAGGCCTACGTGGTCAGCCCCCTGATTGAGGAGTCGGAGTCCCTGGATGTCCAGAACGCCACGGACCTTTACCAACAATTAGCCAGTTACTTTGAGCCTGATTACCAGGTCGGCCTGCTTCACGGGCGGATGACTGGTGATGAGAAGGACCAGGTAATGCATGCTTTCCAGAAGGGTGAAACCCAGGTCCTGGTCTCAACCACGGTCATCGAGGTTGGGGTCGATAATCCCAACGCTACCGTGATGATCATCTATAATGCCGACCGCTTTGGTCTGGCCCAACTCCACCAGTTGCGGGGCCGGGTCGGTCGTGGTGACCGGCAGAGTTACTGTCTCTTGTTGGCAGACCCGAAGACCGATGAGGGAAAGGCACGGATGAAGACGATGGTTGAGACCAACGATGGCTTCAAGGTCGCTCAACGGGACCTGGAGCTCCGTGGTTCAGGAGATGTTCTTGGCCGCAAGCAATCCGGGTTGCCCGACTTTAAGATTGGGGACCCCGTTGGTGACCTGAAGATCCTTCAGATTGCCCGCAACGATGCTGAGCAACTATTAAAGACGCCTCATTGGGACATGATTGATGATAATCAGCCGCTGGTCCTGTACTTGCAGCGGCACCAACTAGAAACACATTTTGATTAAGGAGCGATTCGATTATGAAAATTGCAGTTGATGCGATGGGTGGCGACAACGCCCCTAAAGTAGTTGTAGAAGGGGTTGAACAGGCCCGCGACCTGTACCCCGACCTGGAGTTCGACCTCTACGGTAATCCCGATGCGATCAAACCACTGATCAAAAACGACCAGCGGCTAAACATCATCCCGACCACGGATGACATCACGATGGGGGAGGAGCCAGTCCGGGCGATCCGCCGCAAGAAGGACTCCTCAATCGTGAAGGCTGCCACCGCGGTCAAGAAGGGGGAGGCGGATGCCTTCTTCTCTGCCGGTAATACCGGGGCAGTGCTGGCTGCCGGGATCTTCATCGTTGGTCGGATCAAGGAAATTGACCGGCCTGGTTTGACCAGTGTCTTGCCGATTGCCAAACCAGGGGCTAATCGCCACAGCTTTGTCTACCTGGACACGGGTGCCAATGCCGAGAGTAAGGAGAAGAACCTGCTCCAGTATGCCTACCTCGGTAAGTTCTACTCCGAGAGTGTGCTGGGCGTGGAGAACCCGCGGATTGCCCTGCTGAACAACGGGGCCGAAGAAGACAAGGGCGATACTCTTCACAAGGCTGTTTGGCAGTTGCTGAATGCTCAGAACGACCTCAATTTCGTCGGTAACATTGAGTCTGGTGACCTACTTTACGGTAAGGCTGATGTAGTGGTCAGTGATGGCTGGACCGCCAATGCCGCTCTCAAGGCCACCGAAGGAACCGCTAAGATGATGCTGACGCTGATTCGGCACGGGATCATGAATGGGGGCCTGCGAGCTAAGCTGGGTTACCTCCTGCTTAAACCGGTCTTCCACAAGATTGGCCAGGCAATGAATGCCTCAACCTACGGGGGCGCCGTCCTGCTCGGCCTAAAGGCACCCGTGGTTAAGACCCATGGGGCATCGGATGCCCTGGCTATCAAGAACACGATCGGCCAGATTCACACGATGCTGAAAGCGGACCTGATCGGCAAGACCGTTGATTTCTTCACTGACAATCCAGAAGTGGACAAGTCAGCGAAAAGCGATTAGAATAAGAGGGTATTTTATAAAGTGAGGTTATAAGAAGAATGGCTGATAATAGAAGAAAGGAAATCTTTGATAAGGTTTCCGAAATCGTCGCCGACCATTTTGATGTTGATCGGGCCAAGATTACCGATGAATTAAATTTAAAGACCGACTTAGATGCGGACTCCATTGATTTCGTTGAATTTGTCCTGGAACTTGAGGACACTTTCGGCTCCGAAATCGATGACGATGATGCTGAAAAGCTGAGCACGATCGGTGAAGTGGTTGACTACATCGAACAACACACAAATTAAAGCAAAAAAGCTCCGTGAAATGGAGCTTTTTTGTTTTCCTGGACTGCGGAATCAGGATAACTCTAGTATAATAGTGAAGAATTAGCTAAAAACCATAATTCAGAAAGGACATAATTTATATGATCAATGAACTACAAGACTACCTGGCCAAGGAATTCGATATTCATTTTGATGATCCGTCACTGTTGGCCGAAGCCTTCACCCAGGCCTCGTACGTCAACGAACACCCTAATCAGAATTTGAAGTTTTACGAACGGATCGAATTTCTTGGCGATGCCGTGTTGGAACTGATCGTTTCCGAATACATCTATAAGCGCTACCCCGAACTGCCCCAAGGTAAGCTGACCCGGTTGCGAGCCGCCATGGTCTGCGAGGACAGTTTCTCCAAGTTCGCCAAGGAATGTCACTTTGACCAGTACATCCGCTTGGGGAAAGGTGAAGAAAAGGCCGGTGCCCGTCAGCGTCCCGGTCTGCTCTGTGACATTTTTGAATCCTTCGTCGGCGCCCTCTACCTCGATCAAGGCCGGCCAGCAGTTGAAAAGTTCGTTCGGCGGGTAATCTTCCCGAAGTTGGACATGGGTTGGTTTGACCACGCCGTTGACGCCAAGACGAGCCTACAGGAATACCTGCAGCGCAATGGTGATGTCGACATCGAATACCACCTGCTCGATGAGAAGGGTACGGAGAACGACCCCGAGTTCCACGTCAATGTGGTAGTGGATGGTCAAGTCATTGCCGATGGGCACGGTTCCTCAAAGAAGCATGCCGAGATGCAGGCTGCCCAGACCGCGCTGAACAAGTTACGGAAGCAAAATAATTAATTTAAGTGAGTGAAAGCGACAATGCAATTATTGTCTTTAACGTTAGACGGCTTTAAGTCGTTCGCGCAGAAGACCACTATCAAGTTTGAGCCGGGGATGACTGGTATCATCGGCCCGAACGGTAGTGGTAAGAGTAACATCATCGAAGCCATTCGCTGGGTGATGGGGGAACAGTCGGCTCGGCACCTGCGTGGTGATAAGATGGCCGACGTGATTTTCAACGGGGCCGCAGACCGGCAGCCTCTTAACCGGGCGGTTGTTTCGATCACCCTGGACAATAGTGATCACTACCTGGCAAGTGACTTCCGCGAGCTGACGATCACGCGAAAGCTCTACCGCAATGGGGACAGTGAGTACCTGATCAATGGTAAGAAGGTCCGGCTCAAGGACATTACCGATCTCTTTATCGACTCGGGGCTAGGTCGGGAATCCTTCTCGATCATCTCCCAGGGGCGAGTCGCTGCCGTCTTCAATGGGAAGCCTGAGGACCGGCGCGGGATTATCGAGACGGTCGCCGGGGTTGCCAAGTATAAGAAGAACAAGGAGACCGCAGAGAAACGGTTGACCGCCACCATGGACAACCTTAACCGGGTTAATGACATCATCGGTGAGCTGTCCCGGCAACTGGAACCACTGGCTGACGAGAGTGCCCTGGCTAAGGACTACCTCGAGCAGAAGAAGCGTTTTGACCTCCTCGACCGGACGCAGACGGTGCGCCAGTATGACCGCCAACGACAGCAATTTACTGCCGTCCAGGCCAAGTACCAGCAGACCGCCAAGCTGGTGACCGATTACCAGGCCCAGCAGAAGAAAGTGGACACCGTGTTGAACCAGCTGAAGCAGCGGCGGGCGACCCTGCTGCGGCAGAAGGATGCGGCGCAACAGGCTATCCTGGCCCGGACCGAGAAGATTGCCCAACTAAAGAACCAGCAGTCGATGTCCTCAATGAAACGGGACCAGCAGGTAGCTGACCAGCAGCGGCTCAATGCGCAGGCGGCCAAGTTGGAAGAGCAGTTGCAAACCGCCCAGCAAGCAGAACAGGCAGTCAAAGGTCAGCTGGCCGCCCATGAGCAGGAGATGGCGCAACACCAGGCTGACTACGACGCGGCCCAGAAGATGAGCAACGCCGAGCGGATTCAGGCGTTGAACCAGCAATTGAATGACCTGCGGAACCAGCAGATCAACTTGATGCAGGAGCTGACGACGGTCCACAACCAGCAGGCCTTCCTGCAGCGGAGCCATGAGCAGCGAGTCAGCCAACAGAACCAAAGCAGCAGTGAGCTCCAGGATAAGCAGGCTCAGCAAACGCAACTGAGTGCTGACCAGCAGAAACAACAGGAAGAGCTTGATCAGTTGAATAACCAGGTCAACCAGCTGCAGGCTCAGGTGACCAACCTCGAACGGCAACTGACGACCACTAGCCAGCAGTACCAGCAGGCGCAGCGTGACTGGTACGCAGCCCTTGGTGACGTGCATTCCACGAAGTCCCGGATCAAGAACTACCAGGCGATGAGCGAAGAATATGCGGGTTACTACCAGGGAGTTCGGACCGTCTTGCAAAACCGGCAGGCCTTTCCGGGACTGGCGGGCCCCGTCAGTGAGCTCTTCGATGTCCCAGCCAAGTTGACGACCGCAATTGAGACGGTTCTAGGCGGCCAGCTCCAGCAGCTGGTGGTTGATCGCCAGACGACTGGTAAACAGATTATCAGCTACCTGATACAGCACCGGGGCGGTCGGGTGACGATCCTGCCATTGGATACTCTGATTCACCGCCGTCCCGCCAGCTCCTGGAATCAGGTTGCCGGTATGCCGGGGGTTGTTGGTCGGGCCGTTGACCTGATCCATTTTGATCCCCAGTTCCAGTTGGTAGCGGACTACCTCCTGGGCAGCACGGTCGTGGCGGATAATCTGGACCATGCGACTGCGATTGCGCGCGCCGGCCGGCACCTGCTCCGGGTCGTGACCCTGGATGGTCAATTGATCAATGCCAGTGGGGCCATGACCGGTGGGGCCAATCGTCACCGTCAGCACGGCCTTTTGACCCAGAAGCAGCTTGGTAAGCAGCTGAACGATCTCCTGCACCAACAGGAGATCCAGGTCAGCCAGGCCGAGCAGCGGGTGGCGGACCTGAAACAACGCCATGATGACCAGGAACAGCAGCTGACGACCTTGCGAGGCCAGTTGCACACGGCCCAGCTTGACCAGCATGCGGCCCAGTCCCAGTTGGAAGTACTGGCCGGCCGGCTCCAGGACCTTAATCGCCAGATCCAGGCCCTCCAGTCTCAGGCTGCCCAGCAGGGGAACCAGGTCAAGGATGACCAAACCCAGGTTGCCCAGTTGAAACAAAAGGAAGCAACGGTGGCCGATCGTCAGCAAGCCACCGAAGAAAAGATCAATACGCTGACGGAACAGATTCACGCCCTCGAGACCAACGCTTCCGCTCAAAACGAGCAGTTGCACCAGATGGAACAGTGGCTCGCGGTGGCGGCGGAACGGCAGCAGCAGTTCCAGCGCCAGGCTGAGGCAGCTACTAAGACAGTTGCCGATACGCAGGCCGAGCTGAGCCGGGTCAAGGACCAATTGACGGCCCTGGCGGCTGCCATGAACAATGACCACTCCCGGACTGCCGATGACCAGGCGGCCCTTGAGGAAGCCCAGAAGTTGCTGGCGAAGACCAAGGACCAGGCAGAAAAGTACGATGGTGAGCTGGCCAAGTTAAATGATGACCTGGCGATCCAGGAAGACAAGCACCAGCGGACCACCGAACTCCAACAGGCAGCCAGTGACGATGCCAGTGATCTCAAGGCCCAGCAGGTCCGTATTGAGGGCCAGCTTGACCAGCTACTCAACCACCTGAGTGAGCAGTATGAGATGACCATTGAGGAGGCTCGCCAGGAGGTTAGTGACCTGGATGACGATCAACTTGCTCGCCAGCTGAAACTCCTGCGGCGGGGGCTTGCCGAACTCGGCGATGTCAACGTCGGTTCGATTGCTGAATACGACCGGGTCAAGAAACACTATGACTTCCTGAAGGGCCAGCAGGATGACCTCCTGGCGGCCCGGAAGCAGCTCAACCAGACGATGGGGGAGATGGACAGTCAGGTTGAACAGCGGTTTACCCGGACCTTCAAACGGGTTTCAGCGGCCTTTGACGAGACCTTTAAACAGATCTTCGGCGGTGGCCGGGCTAAACTGGTCCTGACCGACCCTGATCATCCCCTGACAACGGGCATTGACATCATGGCTCAGCCGCCGGGCAAGAAGAACCAGCACCTGAGCCTCCTCTCTGGGGGTGAGCGGGCGCTGACGGCGATCACCCTGTTGTTCGCGATCCTGAAGGTCCGTCCAGTGCCATTCGCTATCCTGGACGAACCCGAGGCGGCCCTGGATGAGGTCAACGTTCAACGCTTTGCCCAATACCTGAACCGCTTCGGCAAGACAGGTCCGCAGTTTATCGTGATCACCCACCGGAAGGGAACGATGATGGGGGCCGACGTCTTGTACGGGGTCACGATGCAGGAGTCTGGAGTATCTAAGATGGTCTCCGTCGACGTGATCGATACAATGAATGAAAAAGAAGAATAGAAGAAGGTGTAGAGATGGGATTATTTGATATTTTCCGTCGCCATAAGAAGAAAGCGGCTGAACAGCCGAGTGAAGCGACTAATCCAGCCAGCACGGCGCCTGAAAGCACCCAACCGAGTGTGCCCCAGGAACCGGTAACCAGTCAGGCAAGCGAAACGGCTGCGCAGCCAACTGCCGCTAGTGAACAGCCAACCGCTCCTCAGGTAACGAGTGCGTCCGCTACGGAACCAGAAGAAGTTCCGGCTAGTGAACAACCAAGTGCCGCAGCAGAGTCAGTTGCCGGTGAGTCTGCTGAGAGTACAACCTCTCAAGAAACGGTAGCACCGAAATCATCGACAGCCGCTCAGCCAACGGAAGCGGCCCAGTCAACTGAGGAGGATGAATCATCTGAAGCTGTTCAGCCAACTGCCAGTGAGCAACCGGCAGAAACTACCCAGCCAACAGAACCACAACCTACTGCTGCATCTGAAGAAGCAAAGAGTGAGTCTGCGGCCACGGAAGAACCAGTAGCGGAATCGTCAACATCAGAATCAGCGGTTGCCTCCGCTACTTCAACGGCAACATCAGCAGCGGCTGAACAAGCTAATGCAGAATCTGCCGAGGAATCCGCAACACCAGCTAGTGTGGCCGTTGAAGAAGAATCAACGACATCCGCCAGTGAGGAAGCAACTGCGGAAGAATCCGCCGCTACCACTGACGAGGTTGCCGAACAGACAAACGATGAAGAAGAGGAAACCGACCAGACTGCCAAGAAGTATGATCGCGGCCTGGCTAAGTCCCGGACTGGATTCGGAGCCCGCCTTAACCGTTTCCTGGCTAACTTCCGCCACGTTGATGAGGACTTCTTCGACGACCTGGAAGACATGCTGATCGAATCGGATGTCGGCTATGACATGGCGATGAAGCTCAGTGACGAGCTCCGGGAAGAGGTTAAGCTGGAGAACGCTAAGAGCAAGCAGGATGTCTCCAACGTCATCATCGAGAAGATGGTCGACCTCTACGACCAGGCCGGCAAGGATGAGAATCCGGACCTCAACATGGCCAAGTCCGGCCCGACGGTGATCATGTTCGTCGGGGTCAACGGGGCCGGGAAGACCACCACAATCGGTAAGATGGCCGCCCTTTTCAAGAAGCAGGGCAAGAAGGTCCTCTTGGCCGCCGCCGATACTTTCCGGGCCGGGGCGACCGAGCAGCTGGACGTCTGGGCCAAGCGTGACGGGGTCGACATCGTCACGGGGCCAGAAAATGGTGATCCAGCAGCCGTCGTCTTTGATGCGGTCCAGAAGGCCAAGAAGGAGGACTACGACATTCTCTTCGTCGATACCGCTGGTCGTCTGCAGAACAAGGTCAACCTGATGAAGGAGCTGGCCAAGATGAAGCGGATCCTGACCCGGGAGATCCCAGATGCACCACATGAGGTTCTGCTCGTCCTGGATGCCACGACGGGTCAAAACGCCCTGAACCAGGCTAAACTGTTCAAGCAGAGCACCGATGTCACCGGGATCGTCCTGACCAAGCTCGATGGAACCGCCCGTGGGGGAATCGTTCTGGCAATCCGGAACGAACTTCACCTGCCCGTCAAGTACGTCGGCCTTGGTGAAAAGGTGGACGACCTGCAGAAGTTTAACGCTAGCGACTTTGTTTACGGCCTCTTCAAGGGCCTGGTCGACGTCGATTAAGCAAGGTGAATTTTTAGGATGGAAATCGAGAAAAACTACCGGATCAACTCACTGTTTGAGTTTTACCAGCCCCTCCTGACCAAGAAGCAGAACGAGTACATGGACCTCTACTACGGGAACGACTACTCGCTGGGCGAGATCGCCGAGAACTTCAACATCAGTCGGCAGGCGGTCTACGATAACATCAAGCGGACCGAGAATATCCTGGAGAGTTACGAGGCTAAGCTCCACCTCTACGCAGAGTTTCAAGCGCGTAACCGCCAGGCCGATGAGATCCAACAGTACGTACGCACACACTACCCGGATGACGCCCACCTGAATGAACTGGTCGGTCATCTGGAAAGCTTGGAGGAAGAATAATTAATGGCATTTGAAGGATTAACAGAACGCCTGCAGAAGGCGATGGAAAAACTACGGCGTAAGCCCAAGGTGACGGAGGCCGACCTGCGGGAAACCATGCGGGAGATCCGCCTGGCCCTCTTAGAAGCCGACGTTAACTTCAAGGTGGTTAAGGACTTTGTCAAGAAGGTCCGGGAAGAGGCCGCTGGGGCTGAGGTCCTCAAGGGCTTGAACCCGGCCCAACAGATTGTCAAGATCGTTAACGACCAGCTGACCGAATTGATGGGGGAAGAGGCCGTGCCGCTCAACAAGGCCGCCCACATCCCAACCGTCATCATGATGGTTGGTCTCCAGGGGGCCGGTAAGACGACCACCGCTGGTAAACTGGCCCTGCGGTTGAAGAACGAAGAACACGCCCGGCCGATGTTTATTGCGGCCGACGTCTACCGGCCAGCCGCCATCACCCAGTTGCAACAGGTTGCCGACCAGATCGACGTTCCCGTCTTTGAGAAGGGGACCGATGTGGACCCGGTCGAGATCGTTCGCGAGGGGATGGAAGTTGCCAAACAGAACCACAACGACTACGTGATCATCGATACGGCTGGTCGTCTGCAGATTGACGAACAGCTGATGGACGAATTGTCCAACATCAAGAAGCTGGTCAACCCAGACGAAATCCTCCTGGTAATCGATGCGATGACTGGACAAAACGCCGTCAACACCGCCCAGGGATTCGATGACAAGCTCGATATCACCGGGGTTGTCCTGACCAAGCTCGATGGTGATACCCGTGGTGGGGCGGCTATGTCAATCAGGGCCGTCACTGGGAAGCCGATCAAGTTCGTCGGTGAAGGTGAAAAGATGGAGGACTTAGATGTCTTCCACCCTGACCGGATGGCCTCGCGGATTCTGGGCATGGGGGACATGATGACCCTGATCGAAAAGGCCCAGAAGAACTTCGATGAGGAACAGGCCCAAGAGACCATGGATAAGATGCGGGAGAATACGTTTGACTACAACGACTTCCTCGCTCAGATGGACCAGGTCACCAAGATGGGTCCCCTGGAGAACATCATCAAGATGATGCCGGGGATGGCCAATAACCCGGCCCTGAAGAACATCAATCTGGATCCCAAGCAGTTTGCCCACATCCGGGCCATCGTCCTCTCAATGACCCCTGAGGAGCGGGAGAACCCCGACCTGATGAACCCGAGTCGGCGGCGGCGCTTGGCTGCTGGTGCTGGCCGACCGATCGTCGAGGTTAACCGGATGATCAAGCAGTTCAACCAGATGCGGAAGATGATGAAGCAGGTCACCAACGGTAACATGAGCGGGATGCAGAACCTGTTCGGCGGTCAGATGCCTGGTGGCCGAATGGGACAGATGGCGATGAACCGGATGGCCCGGAAGATGAAGAAGGACAAGCAGAAGCGGATCAAGAAGCTCCGCAAGATGCGTAAGAAACACTAATTTCAAAAAAATTACGCCTGTCAAGAAAAACTACTTTACATTCCATTTGAAGACTGGTATATTATTATCTGTTAAAAGAAATCAGGGAGGTGCAAAAGAATGTCCGTTAAAATTCGTTTAAAGCGCATGGGTTCAAAGAAGCGTCCTTTCTACCGGATTGTTGTCGCTGACTCACGTTCCCCACGTGATGGTCGTTTCATCACTTCATTAGGTACTTACAACCCATTGACTACTCCAAAGGAAGTTAAGTTCGACGAAGACGCCGTTATGGATTGGCTGCAAAAGGGTGCACAACCTTCTGACACTGTTCGTAACATGCTGCAAAAGGCTGGCGTTATGAAGAAGTTCCACGAAGCTAAGTACGCCGCAAAGAAGTAGTGATGAGTGATCATGACCGAGACTGATATCAAAGCGTTGATTCGTAGTTTAGTAACCCCACTTTTAAGACATCCGGAATCGTTGTCGATTACGGTATCTGATAGTGACCGTTTTCGGCGATACACCGTTAATGTTGACTCAGCAGACGTGGGTCGGTTGATTGGCCGGCAGGGACACGTCGCTGCGGCGCTACGGACAGTCGTTGAGGGCGCACGTTCTCGACGCACAAACGCCAAGAAGATCCGGTTACTGATTAATGATCATCGACACTAAATAAAAAACCTCCCACACCAACCTGTGGGAGGTTTTGCCATTTTAGGAGGGAAATATGGACTTTTATAATGTTGGTAAAATTGTGAATACCCATGGCATCCGTGGTGAGGTGCGCGTGATGCCAACCACGGACTTTGTGGCGGAGCGCTTTGCCAAGGGCCAGGGCCTCTACCTGCAGCAGGCTGGGGAGCCCCTGAAGCTGGCCGTCGAAACGGCTCGGCAGCACAAGGGCTTCATCCTGGTGAAGTTCGTCGGTTATGACAATATCAATGACGTGCAGGCCTTCCGTGACCACGAGCTGATGGTTAGTGGCGAGGACCAGCAGCCCTTAGAGGACGGCCAGTACTACTATCACCAGATCATCGGCCTGGCTGTCAAGACAGTTGACGGTGAAGGAATCGGGACGATCAAGGAAATCCTCTCACCCGGGGCCAATGACGTCTGGGTTGTCCAACGGGAAGGCAAGAAGGACCTCCTTCTTCCCGTGATCGATGACGTGGTTAAGGACGTCGACCTGGACGCGGGTGAAGTTACAGTTGAATTAATGGAAGGACTAGAATAGTGCGAATTGATATTTTAAGCTTATTCCCAGACATGTTTCAGGCGACGCTGGGGGAATCAATCGTTGGGCGGGCTCAGGAGAGCGGCTTCCTCGACATCAATGTCACCGACTTTCGGAAGTACACCACCGACAAGCACAACCACGTCGATGATGCGCCGTTCGGTGGGGGTGCCGGGATGCTCCTCCAGCCGCAGCCGATCTTTGATGCCATGGCGGCGATCCAAGAGGAGACCAAGGACACCTATCCGAAGGGTCGGGTAATCCTGATGGACCCTGCCGGTCGGCGCTTTGACCAGGACTATGCCCAGGAGCTGGCAATGGAGGACCACCTGACTTTCATCTGTGGCCACTACGAGGGCTATGACGAGCGGATCCGCCACCTGGTCACCGACGAGGCCTCTCTGGGGGACTACGTGCTGACCGGGGGTGAGCTGGCGGCGATGGTAATGATTGATGCCACTGTTCGCTTTGTTCCCGGTGTCCTGGGTAACCAGGCATCCCCGATGGGCGATTCCTTCAGTAATGGCCTGCTGGAGTTTCCCCAGTACACCCGTCCTGCCGACTTCCGGGGAATGAAGGTGCCCGAGGTGCTGACCAGCGGTAACCACCAGAAGATCCGGGAATGGCGGATGCGCGAGTCTTTGCGGCGGACCCTCCACCGGCGCCCCGACCTCTTGAAGACTGCCAAGCTGACCCGTGAGCAGCAACTGATGCTTGAGGACATCAAACTCGAAGAAGATCCGGATGTTCCAGACTGATGGTGGCGGGGATGAAAAAACTAATTCAACGTTTACTCTGGAAACAGGATCCCTCGGTCTATGAGGCCAAGGACGCTAAGCTGACCCCCAGCCTGCGGACAATTGACCTGATCGGCCTCGGGACGGGGATGGTTGTTGGGACAGCGATCTTCACCCTGCCTGGCATTGTGGCAGCGGAGCACACAGGCCCGGCCGTTCCACTGGCCTTCATCGTTGCGGCGATCGGGGCAGGCCTCTCCGCGCTGGCCTACGCGGAAACGTCCTCGGTCCTGCCCTTTGCCGGTTCGGCTTTCTCATGGATCAACGTCCTCTTCGGCGAATTCTTCGGCTGGATTGCCGGCTGGGCCCTGTTAGCCGAGTACTTTATCTCAGTGGCCTTCGTTGCCTCGGGGTGGTCGGCCTACATGCAGGGCTTCCTGGCCAGCCTGGGCGTTCACCTGCCACGGGCCCTCACTGGCGGCTTTGACCCGAGCCATGGTTCCTACGTCGATATCCTAGCAGCCCTGGCGATCCTGGTCGTCGGGATCCTGATCTCACGAGGCCTGCACCAGGTCAGCCGGATTGAAAACATCATCGTGGCAGTCAAGCTCCTGGTGATCCTGATGTTCATCGTGGTCGGGGCGACCGCCATTCAGGCGAAAAACTACGTGCCGTTTATCCCGCCGCACCGTCCTGGAACAACCTTCGGGGGCTGGCAGGGGATCCTGGCCGGAACCGCGCAGATCTTTATCGCCTACGTCGGCTTCGATGCGATCGCGGCTAACACCGCCGAGACCCGGAACCCGCAGAAGACGATGCCGCGGGGGCTGATCGGCACCTTGGTGCTGGGGACTGGCTTCTTCATCGCCGTTTCCCTGGTCCTAGTGGGGATGTTTAAGTATAATCGCTACGCTAACAATGCAGAGCCGGCCGCCTGGGCCCTCCGTCATTCCGGCCACTACTTCACGGCCAACCTGCTTTCGGTGGTGGCAATCGTGGGGATCTTCTCCGCGTTGATTGCCATCCTGCTGGCATCGTCCCGGCTGATCTATGCCTTCGGGCGGGACGGCTTGTTGCCGAAGACCCTCGGAGTGATTGACGATCGGCACGTGCCAAACCATGCCCTCTGGCTGATCACCTTCCTGGCCATGATTCTGGGTTCCGTCTTCCCGTTCACCTTTCTGGCAACGTTGGTTTCGGCGGGAACCCTGGTGGCCTTCATCTTCGTCTCCCTGGGGATTTACGCCCTGCGCCCACGGGAGGGGAAGGACCTGCCGGAAGCACAGTTCAAGATGCCGTGGTACCCGGTCCTGCCAGCGATCTCCGCGCTCTTCTCCGCAGTGATCTTTTGGGGGCTGAACATCGATGCCAAGATCCTGATGGTTGGGTGGTTTGCCATCGGGCTGATCATCTACTTCAGCTACGGCCTGTGCCATTCCATCATTAACCAGGAGCACCAAAAATAGGGCTTGAAAGTTAAGACAAAAACTTGTATAGTAGTTATTGGCTGTTTAGCCGTGAATAACGGTATTCCGCTGCCCCAAGCGGGACATGAATGTCGGCGAAAGGAAAGAAATTATAATGCGTCAAAACAAGTTGATCGAAAAGATTACTGCTAGTCAATTACGGGATGATATTCCTGACTTCCGTGCTGGGGATACTGTTCGGGTTCACGCTAAGATCGTTGAAGGTTCACGTGAACGTATCCAGATGTTCGAAGGTGTCGTTATCAAGCGTCACGGTGCTGGGATCAGCGCTACCTACACTGTTCGTAAGATCAGTAACGGTGTTGGTGTTGAACGTACTTTCCCAGTTCACTCACCACGTGTTGAAAAGATCGATGTTCTCCGTCATGGTCGGGTACGTCGTGCTAAGCTGTACTACCTTCGGGCACGTACTGGTAAGGCTACTCGTATCGCTGAACGCCGTCGCGATACTGAAAAGTAATCTAAGCCAAAGAACTCCTGATATGCAGGGGTTTTTTTTATTTTTAAGGTTCTATGATATTCGGTAAGGATAAGATGGTTTCTTATCTTTACCGTTTTTTTGTTACTTGCTATACCATTGATTTAAAAAGAAAAAAGACAACTGTCCTATGTTGTCTCCACAACTGCTCAGTTGTCTTTAGAAAGGATATATTCCCATGTGTCAAGGGCGATTTAAAATTGTCGTTTTATGGCGGTTTAAAAATGTATGATTT
>CAMCCW010000028.1 GCA_945873395.1 uncultured Lactobacillus sp.
AATCAGTCGGTGCTTCAATTCATCTAAGTCCGGTGGCGTCAGGAAGATAAAGACCCCATCTGGAACCTTCGAACGAACCTGCATCGCACCGTTGACTTCGATCTCCAGGAAAACGTCCTTGCCGGAATTCAATGTCTCATTAACATATTTTAATGGGGTACCGTAATAGTTGTCAACATACTTGGCGTATTCAAGCATCCCACCAGTTTGGATCTCGTGCTCAAATTCTTCTTTTGATACAAAGTAGTAGTCGACCCCGTTCTTCTCACCCGGCCGTGGTTGGCGGGTCGTCATCGAAACAGAGTACTGAAAGTCATTGTCATTTGAATCAAAGATCGCCTTTCGTACGGTCCCCTTACCAACACCGGATGGACCAGAAAGGACAATTAACATTCCACGATTTGCCATGCTATTTCTCCCTATCAAATTTTAACGTATTACTACTATAATGCACTAAACCGACTGATAAATCAACCGTTCATGAGGACTTTTGGTTGCTATCGATTCGGCCTTGCATTTCTGAACAGATGTTCGTATACTATAAGCACAAACAAATGTTCGGAGGAATGCTATTATGCAACAAGTCAATCAACCAACTCTACTTCAGCGTGCTCCCCAAATCCTCACCCGGACAATTCACCACCTGCTTACTGAGGATCCCGTCTTCATCCCCCACGTTAAGCTCCTGACACCGCAGCCAGCCAACCAACGTCAGCTTTTCCTTAACCAAGCCATCAACCGCCACTGGTCCGTCTTCTTCCAACTGATGCCGAAGACCGCCGAAGGATACCCGGTCAACACCTATGGTCAGGTCAAGTCACTCGACGATCACCGTTTTCTCATCCGCAATCACAAGACAACCTATGTGGTGGATTTCGAGCAGATTCGTTACATCGCCAATCTCTAAACTCATTCTTACTAAAAAATTCTATTTTTTTTAATTCTCGGCTTATTAAGGTAAATAATTTTCAGTCGACCTGTTTACTTTCAAAAAATAAGTATTTTGCATTGACAAATGTAAATACGGTGACTATAGTTGACAGTAACTTTTAGTAAGCAAGGAGATGAAACCATGTCAGTTCTTAATTACGTTGCAAATGTATGTTGTTGTACTCAACAATTCAACCGAACTGATATGGCTTCAGCTGGGTGTCTTTTTTGAGTACGCATAATAATTTTTAGGTAATGTGTATTCAACAAAGAATACACAACATTCCACAAGGGATCCAAGTCATATCGGCTTGGGTCCCTTTTTCTGTTGCTGCTTTTAGAGAAGGAGAGATTGAGATGACACAAAAACAAGTGTTAAACAAATTACTAGCAAACAAACAAGGGGCCGTGCCGGTCAGTTTCTGGCACCACTTCTCAGCCGCTTCCGGGATTGACCTCGACGGGTACCAACACCCGGAGATAATGACCGATAACGTGGCCAAAACAAAGACATTCGTTGAACAGGTGCAACCGGATTTTGTCAAGCTGATGAGTGACGGCCTATTCAATTACGCCTTTAACCAACCGGTCGACCATCCCACATCCATTTATGACGGGATCATCCCCATTCCGGATGATCATCCATGGTTAACGGAAACTGCTAAACTTGTTGCCGAACAAAAGAAGGTTATTGGTGATCGGCTCGGCTTTTACAACGTCTTCTCGCCAGTAACGTTGTTGAAGTGGGCACTGTCAAAGAGCCCCGATGGTAAGCACAACAAGAAGACCGCCAACAAACTCCTGGCCGACGCCATTGTTAACGATCGTCCTAAGGTTGTCCAGGCTCTGGCCGTCATTACCCAGGACGTTATCAAGCAAGCAACGGTCGCCATCAATGCCGGGGCTGATGGGATTTACTACAGTACCCAGGCCATTCAAGATGACCGTCTCGACTACCATGATTTCCAAGAACTGGTGGAGAAGTACGATCGGCAAATCATTCGGGCCGTCAATCAACTATCCGACACTAACATCCTGCACATTTGCGGCAATGGCGGTGCCCGCAACCCATTGAGCTGGTACAAGGATTACGAAAATGCGGTTATCAACTGGTCGACCGACGTTGAAGATATTTCGTTGCAGGAGGGAAAGCAGCTTTTCAAAGGCAAGGTCGTTTTAGGGGGCCTCGGTAATACGGCCAAGGACGTCCTCTATCAAGGCAGCCGGTTAGCAATCACCGCGGCGATCCAAAAGATTATTACTGAAGCCGGAACCGATAACGTGATCATTGGAGCCAACTGCACGGTCCCGCGGGATATTGATATCAAGCACCTTCAGTGGGCCGTACAAGCTGCCGACTTTTAGGAGATGATGAGATGCTTCAAGTTAAGAACATTCAAAAAAGTTTTGGAAAACAACAGGTTCTTAAGGATATTTCGCTGCAAATAAATAACGGCGAGGTAACGACCCTCATCGGCCCCAGTGGAACCGGTAAGTCGACCTTGTTAAGGACAATTAACCTGCTTGACCGGGCAGACAAGGGAACCGTGACGCTTGATGGAATGGAGATCAGTCCCACTACTAAGAATCGTCAACAAATCTTGCACTTTCGCCGGCAAACCGCCACTGTTTTCCAACAGTATAATCTGTTTCAAAATATGACCATCCTCAAGAACATTACCCAACCACAGATCCTGATCAAGGGTGAGGACAAGGCTACTGCTGAAGAAAGGTCACGCCAGTTATTGAAGAAGTTTGGCCTCCTGCAATTTGCCGATGAATACCCCAGCCGCCTATCCGGTGGGCAGCAGCAACGGGCCAGTATTGTCCGCGCCCTGGCGATGAAGCCGAAGCTGATGATCCTGGATGAACCGACCAGTGCCTTGGACCCCGAACGGACACAGGAAGTCCTAGACATTATTAAAGAAGTCACCCAATCGGGGATCATGACAATCCTGGCTACGCACGAAATGCAGTTTGCCCGCGAAGTATCCGACCAGGTTATCTTCATGGAAAAGGGTGTCATCGTCGAACAAGGCGCGGCCCAGCAAGTGTTTGATCACCCACAGCAAGCCCGCACCCAACAGTTTTTAGCACATTTTGGTATGTAAGTAATGGAGAGATAAAAAATGAATAAGTTAATGAAAATCAGTACAATTTTAACCGCCAGCGTCGCCCTTTTCAGTGGCGTCACCACGATTGGCCAGTCGTCAACGGCTCACGCTGCCACAACCAAAACCTACCAGGTAGCCGTATCTTCTTCCAGTAAGCCGTTATCATATGAACAAAACGGTCATCTGAAGGGGTATGAAGTCGATGCGCTGCGTAAGATCGACCAGCAATTACCCGACGTGAAGTTTAAGTACCACGCCGTTTCTCAGAACGCCGAATTGGTGGGCCTGGACTCTGGCAAGTATGATCTGGCGGTCAACGGCTTTTACAAGAACCCGGCCCGAACCAAGAAGTACGCCTTTGGAAAGGAAAATGATGGCTTGAGTCTTGTCCGGATCTACTACAATAAGCAGCAGTTCAAGAACAAGGTCACGAAGATCGATAACCTGGCTGGTAAAGAATTAGCACCGGTCAACGCTAATGGTGGGATGTACAACCTTTTGACCTCCTGGAATAAGCAAAACGGCAACAAGATTAATGTAAAGACCACCACGGGGATCCCAACCCAACAGCTGCTCACCGGGGTCAACACCGGCAAGTACGATGCGATGATCGATCCTTCGAACTTAGGCGAGGCCAGCATCATCAAGGACCGGCACCTAAGCCAGGTTCAGACGTCGAAGCCGGTGCGGGTCTACCCAACCTACATCCTCTTCTCCAAGAAGAACAAGCCACTGGCCAGCGAGGTTGATGGGGCACTGAAGACCCTGAAGAAGAATGGTACCATGAAGCAGTTATCACAACAGTCATTTGGCGAAAACGTATTTAAATATCAAGCCAAGAGTAATTAAGAAGGAAGCGATTAAGCAGTGGCAACTACACAAATATTAACGTCATTAATGAGGAAGCTGCCAATCACGCTATGGTTTGTCGTGGTTGCCTGGGTTACCGGGTTAGGACTCAGCATTCTAGTAACGGTAGGCCGATTAAGTAATGTCCGTTGGTTAAAGGGCTTATTAAACATCTACGTCTCGTTCATCCGTAGTATTCCCATGATCCTACAATTATTTTTGATCTACTACGGACTACCCCAATTGCTCAAAGCGCTGGGGATCAATATTGATTCGAGTAGCCGCTTCGCCTATAGTGTATTAGCCTTCACTCTATATTACGGTGCCTACCTGTCCGAAGATCTGCGAGCTGCATACCAAGCCGTCAACCCAACCCAGCGGGACGCCGCAAAGGCCCTCGGGTACGATCGGTGGCAAACTGAAACCCGGGTGATCATCCCCCAGACACTACCAATCGTGCTCCCCGTACTGGGAAATGAGATCTTAAACCTCCTCCACCAGTCATCACTGCTCTTCACGATCGGCATGGTGGATATCATGGGCCAGGCCCAGGAACTGATTAACCAGAACTACACGGTCGCACCAGTCCTGGTATATTTCATCGCCGGCCTGGTTTACCTGGTCATTTCACTCTTATTCGCATGGCTACAGACCAGACTGGAAAAGCGAACTGGGGTCTACTTAGTAAAGCGAGGTGTTAGCGTTGAGTAGTTCAATCTTTTGGCAAGACTTTCTCAAAATTTGGACAGTTGTCCCGCAAACATTAATCCTATCGATTGTTTTGTTATTCCTGGGAATGCTAGTGGGGGCCCTCATCGCGCAGGGGCGAATTAGTCCCCGCCCCTGGCTAAACCGGATCAGCCAGGCTTACATTACCTACTTTCGCGGAATTCCACTGGTAATCCACCTTTTCATCGTTTACTACGGTCTGCCCGTACTATTAACCACAATCTTGCCCCCGCTATTTGGGGTTAGTTCGGTCAAACTACAGCGTCTTAATCCACTATACGCGATTATTATTACCTATACCCTTTATACGGCGGCCTTCATGAGTGAAATTATCCGTGGCGCTTATCAAGCGGTCGACCCACAACAACTAGATGCTGCGCGGGCCCTCGGCTATACCAAATGGCAGACCTATCGTTTCATTAAGTTGCCACAAGCCCTAGTAGAAGCCCTCCCCAAATTACTCAATTACTACCTATTATTGATTCGGCAGCTCTCACTCGCCTTTCTGGTTTCATTTATCGATATTTTTGCACAGGCCCAACTCCAGTCAGCAATTAACTACCGCTACATTGAATCATACTGTGCTGCGGCCCTAATCTACTGGTTGATTGGCGTCGTCCTCACATTAATTTTTGGACGATGGGAAGGCCACCTCAAGAAGTATCAATTGAACCGTTAAAACAATTGCGGCCAAAAAGAACCTGATGTTCTTTCTGGTTGCAATTTTATAGTTTAAGATCAAAAAACTCACAATTGTCAGCACTAGACCATAGCACTACCAGTGGTCGTTCCACAATTGTGAGTTTTTTTATTACCTATTTATTATCAGCAGGATGCGCCATCTCAAGTAACTCTTGTGCGTGCTCCCTGGTCAGCTGGGTAACCTTCTCGCCGGAAAGCATTCGGGCTAGTTCATCAACCCGTTGGTCAGCGGACAAGGCCGTCACCCGGGTCGTCGTCCGGTTATCATGAACGCCCTTCTTGATCAGGAAGTGGTGCTGGGCCACCGCGGCCACCTGCGGCAGGTGGGTGATACAAAGAACCTGCGAGTGCGCCGCAATCAACTTGATCTTGTCAGCAATCGCCTGGGCCACCCGGCCGCTGACTCCGGTGTCCACCTCATCGAAGATAATACTGGTGACCCCTTCATTTTGGGCAAAGATCGTCTTCAGGGCCAGCATTACTCGTGAGAGCTCCCCACCAGAAGCAATCTTGGCTAGGGGACCCATCGTTTCCCCAGGGTTGGTCCGAATGTAAAATTCAACCTCATCAATGCCCGTCGGCGTGAACTGGTCGGCCCCGTGATTGGCGAAGTGGACCTCGAAGTCGGCCTTCGACATGTAGAGTTCCTGGAGCTGCTGGTGAACCCGCTTGGCGAGCTCGTGGGCTGTCTTCTGCCGAACCTGGCTGAGTTGCTTACCGATCTTACGCAGCTCTTCCTCAGCAGCGTTCAGCCGCTCCTCAAGGTTGCTGTTACTATCGGCCGTGCTCTCCATCTCGTCGAGTTCCTTCTTAATCTTGGCGTAGTAGTTAAGAACGTCCTTGACCTGGTCACCATATTTGTGCTCCAGGTCCCCGATGGTCGTCAGTCGTTGGTCAATCTCAGCCAATCGACCATCATCAAACTCCAATAAATCCAGCTGTTGACCGGCTTCATTGGCAACGTCCTGGAGGGCATAGTAGGCATCGTTCAGGGACTTGCTCAGCTGATCGTAGGCATCATCAAAGTCCGCAATTCCATTGATGCCGTCCATCACTGTAGCAATCTGGTCGAGAACCGGATTGTCCCCCTCGTTGAAGGTGGTAACCGCCTGCTGAAGAACGTTATTGATCTGCTTGAAGTGCTCCAATCGATCCCGTTCACTCGTCAGCTCGTCCTCTTCGTTTGGCTTCAGGTTAGCGTCACTGATCTCCTTAACCTGGTAACGAAGCATATCAAGCCGTTGCGCCCACTGCTGCTCATTGGCCTGCTTCTTGTTGAATGCCGCCTTGAGTTTTACATAGTCCCGATAATGTTGCTGGTACTCGGTGAGGAGTGGGGCCACTTCAGCACTAGCAAACTGGTCCAACATCCCCAAGTGTGTCTCCGGCTGCATCAATTGTTGGTGTTCATTTTGCCCCTGAATATCAACCAGGTGGGCACCGATCTTGCGTAACATCGTCGTGTTGATCAGTTCACCATTGACCCGAATGATGTTCCGGCCGTTGCGATGAATATCCCGAGAGATGATCAGCATGTTATCTTCATGATCGATCCCCATTGAGTCCAGCAGGTCATTCATAGCTGGGTCATCGGGAATCGCAAACTGTCCCTGCAGGCTCAGCTTATCCTCGCCCCGCCGAATGTACTCCTGGGAGCCCCGGCCACCAGCCAAGAGGCCCACCGCATCGATAATGATCGACTTCCCGGCCCCGGTTTCTCCGGTCAGGACCGTCATTTGGTTGGCAAAATCAAGGGTCAGGTGCTTAATGATTGCCAAATTATCAATTGTTAATTCTTGCAGCACACGCTCACCCGCCTTAGTTATTTGCTAATTCATTCAGCTTATTTTCCAGTTGCTCAGCTGCCTCTGCCGACATGCAGACAATCAGCACGCTGGCGTCATCCCCAATAGTTGTGAAAATCGTCGAATAGTCTACCCGTCGTAAGAGAACCGCAACCACCGGCCCATTCCCCGGGTGGACCGTCAGCGCCAAGAAACGGTCGCTACGTTTCAGCTTCATCAAGCTGTCTTGCAGGACATCTTTCAGCTGTTGCTCATCACTTTGCCGCCGGTATGCCGGCAAGCCGTAACGATACCCACCGTTCTCGGCCGGGATCTTTACCAGTTGCATTTCCTTGATGTCTCGTGAGATCGTTGCCTGCGTAACCCGCAGTCCCAATTCGTTCAGGCGCTTCACCAAGTCTTCTTGGCGCTCAACACTTTCCGCCGTGATGATCTCCCGAATTTTCTCTTGACGCTCTGCCTTCTTCATAAAAAACTCCCTACTTTTCTTTTTGGTTTAAATCCTGATCGGCTGCCGCCAGGACCCGGTCAATATCAACCGTTGAAGAAATGGATCCAGGCTGGTCGGTCAGCTTGAGGTGGGCCAGGAATTCGATATTCCCCTGGCCTCCCTTGATCGGTGAATAGTCAAGTCCCAATACATCAAAATGGTCCTCGTTGGCAAACTGGAGGACCTCCTCTAAAACAGCGCGGTGGACAGCATGGTCGCGAACAATTCCGTGCTTTCCCACGTGCTCCTTACCAGCCTCGAACTGGGGCTTAATCAAAGCCACCACTTCGCCACCCATCTGCAGGATCTTTGCCAGTGGTGGCAAGATCAGGCGCAGTGAAATGAAGGAAACATCGATCGAAGCAAACTCCGGTTGACCATGAGTGAAATCATCCAGGGTACTGTAACGGAAGTTAGTCTGTTCCATCACCACTACCCGCGGGTCTTCCCGCAGTTGCCAAACCAGCTGGTTGGTCCCCACATCCAGGGCATAACTCAGCTTAGCCCCATTCTGCAGCATGACATCTGTAAAGCCCCCGGTTGAAGAACCGATGTCCAGGACCGTCTTATCCTTGACACTGATGTTGAAGACCTTCAGCGCCTTCGCCAGCTTTAGGCCACCCCGGCTGACGTAGGGCATCTTGTGGCCCTTCATGTGCAGGGTCGTCGTCACCGGTATCTTTTGGCCCGGCTTATCCAGGCGCTCGTTGTTCTTACCGAGAATCTCGCCGGCCATCACCGAGCGTTTCGCCTGTTCCCGGGAGTCAAAGAGACCCTGCTGGACCAATAATACATCTACACGTTCTTTTTTCATTCTTAAATTCCTCTACAATTTGAAATATGCTAAAAACTGGTCGTAACCAGCAAATGAATGCCCGGTCAGCTCACTAAGTTTAGCCTGAGCATCTTTAGCCGACTGCAGGGCCTTGTGTAATTGTTCCTCGGCCCCCGCAGTTCCTAGTAAGCCTGGATAGGTGTTCTTGTGTTCACCAGCATCCTTATGTACCTTTTTACCCATTTGGGCGGTCGTCCCCAGGACATCCATCAAATCATCATATATCTGGAAGGCGAGGCCAAACTGAGCTCCAAAGTCTGCTAGGGCGGCTTTAACTGGTCGTGACTGGTTGGTGATAATCCCACCGGCCAAGACGGCATAGCGGAGCAGGGCCCCGGTCTTTTGCCGGTGCAGGTAACGCAACTGATCAAGATCCAGTTGGTGCCCCTCTCCTTCAATGTCCCGAGCCTGGCCAGCAACCATCCCGGCAGGACCAGCCGCCTGGGCAAGGGCAAGGGCCAACTCAGCCCGGATTGCGGCCGGCAAGCCATTGTCAGTTACCCATTGAAAGGCCAGGGTCAACAAACCATCCCCCGCCAGGGTTGCCATGCCGGCACCATAGCGACAATGATTGGTCGGTTTACCCCGCCGCAGGTCGTCATTGTCCATTGCAGGCAGGTCATCATGAATCAGGGAATAGGTATGGAGGAGCTCCAAGGCGGTGGCGGCGTGCATGACGTCCTCATCAATTTCACCGCCCAGCATCTCGATCGTCGCCAACGTCAAAGCTGGCCGCAGCCGTTTGCCACCAGCCATCAGCGAGTAACGCATCGATGAATACAGGGTGTCCTGGTCAACATCGGCCGCCAGGTGGTCACCAAGGTAGTCGTCAATTTGTGACTTTAATTCACTAATCGTTTGTACCATGATTATCCCTTCACCTGGTCTCCACTACCGTAACCGCGGTTTCCGCCACCATTATTGCTAGGATCGTCATCGCTACCTTCGTAGACCTTCTCGTTACCATCGTCATCGATCAGGTGGCCAAGGGTCTTTTCCGCATTGGTTAGCTTTCCCTGTAATTCCTTAGAAAGCTTAATTCCTTCCTGAAACTGTTGCAAGGCTTCCTCTAGCGGGACATTTCCCTGCTCCAGCTGGTTGACGATTTGTTGCAATTGCGCCAGCTGTTCTTCAAATGTTGGTTCTTTTTTTGTTGCCATTATTTTTGCTCCTTGATCTTCGTAATCTTGGCCATTGCCTGACCGTCCTTGAAATGTAGCAGGACCGATTGGCCAACTGCCAACTGACCGGCGTGATTGACCACGCGCTGGTCCTTCGTAACATAGGTATACCCACGGCCCATAATCTTCAATGGACTGAGGGAGTCCAACTGCCGAACCAGGCCGGTCAGTTTCTCCTGACGGCGCTGGTAGTCGGCCAGGGCACTCGTCCGCAACTGCTTAGCTAGCTGTTCAACCAGCTGTTTCTGTTGACTGATTTGGTGACGTGGTGAAGTAGCCGCTAGCCGGCTAGTCAATTGCTGCAACTGAGCCTTTCGATTAACAAACATATTCTGCTGCAATTGGATCAACTGCTGGGTAAGCTGATCAACCTTCTGAGCGTAATTCTCATACAGCCGCGTTGGTTGCTGGAAGATATAACTCTGGGTCTGCTTGGCCAGCTCCTTCTTGGCAAAGGCAATCCGGTTCTGCATCGCATTTGCTAGGCGATTCTGACTGTCCTGAATTGCTAATAAGGTATCGGTTAGAACCGGTGTGGCCAATTCTGCTGCCGCCGTTGGGGTTGCAGCCCGCTGGTCAGCTACCAAGTCGGCAATCGTCGTGTCCGTCTCGTGTCCCACCGAGGAAATCACGGGAATCTTGCTGTTAGCGATCGCCCGGGCAACGACCTCTTCATTAAATGGCCAAAGGTCCTCAATCGAACCCCCACCACGACCAATGATCAGGGTATCGAAGTCCCCCCGTTCATTAGCTCGGTTAATCTGTCGAGCAATGTCGGCTGCGGCCTTCTCCCCCTGAACAACCGTCGGATAGAGGACTACTTGGGCGATCGGGTAACGGCGCCGGACGGTCGTGTTAATATCACGGATCACCGCCCCATCAAGACTGGTGACCACTGCAATTCGCTTCGGAAACTTAGGAAGGGGCTTCTTCGGCAGGTTAAACAGACCTTCCGCACTCAGCTTCCTCTTAAGCTGTTCAAAGGCTACGTAGAGCGAACCGACCCCATCGGGTTCCATCTTATCAATGTAGATTTGGTAACGGCCGTTGCGTTCGTATAGACCAACGTGTCCCACGACCAGAAGCTTCATCCCCTCCTCGGGACGAAACTTAACCTGGCGAAACTTGCTCTCAAACATGACCGCATCGATCACCGCCCCGTCATCCTTCAAACTGAAGTACTGGTGCCGTTGCCGCAGGCGGAAGTTTGATAATTCCCCCGTCAGGTAAACGGTCTGGAGGTAGGGATCACGGTCAAATTTAAGCTTTAGGTACTTGGTCAGTTGACTTACCGTTAAATACTTACTTCTGTCCATTATGTCTCCATTCCGCCATATCAACCGTCTGCTGCATCAGGCTGGCGATAGTCATCGGGCCAACACCACCTGGTACCGGCGTGATTAGGCTTGCCACGTCCTGGACGTGTTCAAAATCAACGTCTCCCGTCAGTTTACCAGATGACAAGCGGTTGATACCAACATCAATTACCACGGCACCGGGTTTAACATCCGCCGCCTTAATCAAATTAGGATGGCCCGCTGCGACCACCAGGACGTCCGCCTGCCGGGTCGCCGCCGCTAGATCACGGGTATGGCGGCTGGCCAGGGTGGTCGTCGCGTTGGCATTATTGAGGAGCGCGGCCATTGGCTTACCAACCAGGATACTCCGGCCGACAATCGTAGCGTTCTTCCCCGCTAGTTCCACATGATGGTGGTTCAGCATGGTCATGATGCCCCGGGGAGTGCAGGCCACCGGATAATTGCCAGGCTGGTTAGCATAGAGTTTTCCGAGATTGGTAGGATGCAGGCCATCGACATCCTTGTCAGGACGAATGGCATTCGTAATAGCCTGGCCGTCCAGCTGGTCAGGTAATGGTTCCTGAACCAGGATGGCGTCGATCGTGTCGTCCTGATTATACTGGTCCACCGCTGCCATCACAGTTTCCTGGTCAACATCCGCGGGAAACTTTTTCAGGATTGATTTGATTCCCAGCTTCTCGGCCTTACGTTGCTTATTACGGGTGTAGATGACACTAGCCGGGTCCTCACCGACAAGAATTACAACGATCCCTGGTTGAATTCCCTGGCTAGCCAGTTCGGCAACCCGTTCTTCAGTCTGCTGGTTCAGTTCTTTTGCTAACTTCCGTCCGTCAATTACTGTTGCCATTGCAAATCCCCCTCAAAAGTTAAATGTCAATGCCTATTTTACCATGTTCACAATAGGTCACAAAGGCCCGAAAAGTCCCAAAAAACGCTGATCCTCGCCCAGCAAGTGATCAGCGTTTTTTCATTTAGTTTGATAGTTGACGTTCGAACTTTCCCAGTGCCCCATTGATGAACTTACGGGACTTATCATTACTGAAAGTCTTAGCAAGTTCCAAGGCCTCGTTGATGGCAACGGCCGTTGGAACATCGTCAACGTATTGCATCTCGAACAGACCTAACCGCAGGATTACCAGGTCCGGCTTAGCCAGGCGGTCAATCGTCCAGTTATCAGCCAAAAGTGAACTGATTTCCTGATCCAGTTCCCCTTGGTGCTCGTTGACACCTTCAACCAAGGTCTTGAGGTATTCAGGAATCTGGTGCTGGTCATGGTGCGGAATTGATTGGTAGATCGTAGCAAGGTCGGCATCGGAGTCTGTCTGCAGGGCAAACAGGACTTGGAAGGCCTCCTCACGAACTTGGTGTCGATTTAAACTCATTCGTGATCCCCCGCTTCTTCATCGTCCTTCTTCTCACCAAAGATGTCATCTGGGTCGACAGTCTGGTCTTCTGCCGCCGCCACAATACCCTTCACATGGACATTGACCTCGGTAACCTGCAAGTTGGTCATCAAAGCCACCTGCTGCTTGATCCGTTTCTGAATCAGGCCAGCAACCTTAGGTACAGAGACACCGTATTCAACATAAACGTCCACGTCAATTGACAGTTCGTCCTGGTCATTGGCGATCTTTACACCGCGCCGGTAGTCAGAACGACCCAGGAGTTCACTCACACTGTTAGCAAACGTGCCGTACATCTTTGAAACACCGTCGACTTCACTAGCGGCAATCCCCGCAATGATCTCCAGTACCCGTGGGGCGATCTGGATCGTTCCCAGGGACTGATCATCACTGTTGAGGATAATCTTTGAATCTTCTGCCATTACTAGTCCTCCACTTCTTCGTCATCGGGTGATCATACCCAATTTAAGATTACTTATTCTATTTTGCACTAAACAAGGACAAAAATCAATGTTCCCCGGCTCATTCGGCAAAAGCAAACGAACCAATCAGCTGAACCCGGTGATTATACCAGTCATGAATGACCAGATCCGCCCGGGTACTGGTGAAATCACCAAAGGCTAGTGAACTATCCGCATCCACCAGGTCCACGATCGCCTGCGGATCAGAGAGCGGTTGCTTAAACCGCGCCACCGTGACGTGTCCAGACTGGGTTGCATAACGCTCATGCACCGGTAGACCAGCCTGAGCCAGGTGATCACGCAAATTGTTCCGCAGCGTTACCATTGATGGCGAATAATAACCCTTGACCATCACGGCGGCCGGGCTCAGCATTAGTCCGGCCAGGTGCCAGTCAATCGGCGCCGTATTCGCCACTGTTTCGGCGACTACCTGCTGATAACGTGCCAGTTGATCCGGGGTGAGCTGGAAGTCGTGATGGGCACCAATAATGTCCATGACAGTAATGTGCATGTCCGCGTCCGGATAACAGTACAGTTCTAGCCCGGTCTTCTTTAGTGGTTGCAGGGCAAAGTTGATGTTACGAGAAACATGGGCCGGCAGGTGCAGAATCAGGGACAAACCTCGGCGGTCATCATCGGTCGCCGTCAAGTAAGGATCGACCTCTTCCGCATGATCCATCAAGGCCTGGTAACCGCGCTCATCAATCTCGGTATAGAGCTTTTTCAGGTCCTCCATCATCAGTCCCCCACGATGATCAGATCGGTCGGGGCGGTCGTCAAGACCTGGGGTCCCCCATGAGTGACCACAACATCATCTTCAATCCGGACACCACCGATCTCAGGAATGTAGATCCCCGGTTCAACCGTGATCACTTCATTATTATACAGTTTCACGTCCGTAGCGGCTGGGCCATAGCTGGCGGGTAGTTCATGCACTGCCAGACCAATTCCATGCCCCATCCCATGATTAAACTCGTCGTCGTAGCCAGCCTGGGCAATCAGCTGTCGACCATAGGCATCGAGAACGTCACCGCGTTCCCCGACCTTGATGTGGTCAATCACCTCTTGTCGGGCCGTGTTGACAATCTCGTAGACGTCGCGTAATTCGGGATCAATCGAACCCACCGCAAACGTTCGGGTCATGTCAGCCGTGTAGCCATCCACGAAGTAACCAAAGTCCACGGTCACCACGTCCCCATCACTGATTACCCGGTCACCTGCCGTGGCGTGTGGCTTAGCCGAATTCTCCCCACTAGCCATGATCGTGGGGAACGAGGCTCCACTAGCGCCGTGCTCCTTCATCCAGAAGTCCAGCTGGTTAGCCAGTTGGCGTTCCGTCATCCCCGGGTGGACCTGATTCAACACATATTGGTAGCCCTGGGCCTGAAGATCAGCAGCCCGTTGGAGTTTGGCCAGCTCACCACTATCCTTGATCATCCGCATTTTCTCAATCAGGTTGGTAAATGGAACAATGTCCGCCTCCATCACCTCGTCCAGGACATCGTAGAGGCGGTAGGGGATACTATCCTCGTATCCCAGAACGGTCACTTTGAGGGCCTCGCAGATCCGGTTGAGGTCACCGTAATAATCCCGCGTGATGGTCGCCACGACCTCATCACTATCAAACTCCTCTAGGGCCAGCTGGTAGCGGTCATCGGAAACAATGATGGCGTTGTTCTTGGTAATCAGCAGGTAACCGTCCCCTTCCAGCAAATCAAAGCCGGTGAGGTAGAAGATATTTTCATGATTGGTAACCAGAAAGGCATCAATATAAAGCTTTTCCAGGCGTTTTTGCAGGCGTTCGATCCGTGTCATCTTAATTCCCCATTTCTTTTAAACGAAAAAAGCACCGCGCAAGGCAGTGCTTATTATAATTATTCGGCAACTG
>CAMCCW010000029.1 GCA_945873395.1 uncultured Lactobacillus sp.
CCACTGCATAAATAGTTTCTATAACAAAACAATAAAGACTAACTTGAAGTTTAATCGAACTCCAAGTTAGTCTTTTTATTTAGTTTTTTAAATAAAAAATAAGGTGATCAGATGCGCTTAGCACCTAATCACCTTATTGCATTTAATTCTAACCGCCTGATTAGCTAATGGTAATCGTACCGTTAGCAACAAGCCAGATGGCAACAACGGATAATACAAGAATCAAAGTCATAACCCACTTTTCAGCAGTAGACATCTTGTGGTTGTTTTCCTTGCATGCCAGGTAGTAAATGTAGAAACCAGGAATGAAACTGATGGAAACCAGCAGAACTTCTTGCCAACCAGCTAAGAACATGCATGCAAACATGAAGGCAGCGGAGAGAAGGCCGATAGTGAATTGACCCCATTCACCATGCTCCCGACTGTACTTCATTTGGTAAAGACCAACGAAGAGGTAAGAGAACAGGATAGCTGCGGCACAAAGGGAGTAAGCAAATTCGTAAGCCTTTTGCGTGAACAGCAGTGAGAACAGGAAGATCGTCTGCAATACACCGGTGATCATCAGAGAAGCCGTTGGGGCGTTCTTGGAGTTGGTGTTACCCCAAAGCTTTGGCATTGCCTTATCTTCGGCAACCAGCATTGTCGTTTCGGCTGGCAGCATGGTCCATGACAACCAGGAAACGATGGTGGAGATGATCAGACCAACGTTAATCAGGATTGAACCCCAGTTACCAACAGTCATTTGAAGAACGTGACCAATAGCAGGTTGACCCATTCCGGCTAATTGAGCACGAGTCAGAACACCGTAAGGCAGGATTGAAATCAGGACGTAAGCTAATACCAAGAGGCCATAACTGATCAGAGTAGCTTGTTGAGCATCAGACCGGGACTTAGCACGGTGGCCCATAACAGAGGCACCTTCAACCCCGATAAATACCCAGATCAGTGTCATCAGAGTACCCTTCATCTGAGTCCAAACAGAACCAGTGGTTGTACCCTTAGATGCGTTATTGGCAACGTGACCCCAGAAGTCGGCAGTGAACATGCCGCCCTTGAAGCTGACAATCATGATGATGATGAAGATAATCAGTGGCAGAACCTTGCAGATCGTCCCAATCATGTTAACGAATGAGGCCGTTTCAACACCATTGTTAACCAGAATAGTCAATAACCAGCAGAAAATAATAGCTACAATGATTGACGGAACGTTCTGACCACCTTTGAAGACTGGGAAGAAGGTCCCCAGTGAAGCCATCAGCATCGTGGCAAAGGCAATGTTACCCAGCCATGCTGATAACCAGTAGGACCAACCAGAGATGAACTCACCCATTGGTCCGAAGCCAGCGCCGGCATAAGAGAAAATCCCGGCTTCAAGATCTGGCCGCTTTTCAGACAAGTTGTTCAGTGAAAGAACTAACATCAAGAAACCTAAACCTGCAAAGATCCAGGCAAGAAGTGCTGGACCTGGTGCAGCGGCAGCTGAGACATCACTAGTAATCCCAAATATCCCAGTACCAATACATGAACTAACAATTAGGGCAATTAATTCGCCCTTACCGATACCTTTTTTCTCAGTATCCATTTATATCCCCTCGTTTCTACACAATGCGTGTGTTAATGTGCTTCGTAATCAGATTATAGACCAGCTTGGCATCTGCATTATCCTTACTAATAATAATCAGAGTGTCATTCCCCGCGATTGTTCCGACAACTTCTGGAATATCAAGCTCATCGAACATTCCCGCTAATATCGTCGCATAGCTCGAGTTCAGCGCTGTCTTAACAACATTTAAGAACTGAACTGTTTCGATTGTCCGGACATTATCATGAATTCCCTGATAGAGTCGGTTAAAATCGTGTTCAGGCGCTAAATGTAGCTGAACATAATAAGTATGTCCCTTGCCGTCATTAGCTTTGACAATATTAAGTGCATGAATGTCACGAGAAATGGTCGCTTGGGTTGTCTCAACTCCGGCCTCTGTAAGGAGCTGCAACAACTCGTCTTGGGTCTCAATCTTACGATCATTGACTAAGTGCTCAATAAATTTCCGTCTCGCTTTTCGATCCATTCGCAGTCCCTCTCAATAAAGTGGTTACAACTAAATAATACTAGAAAAAGCAGCAAAATTATACCCTTCCTCCGTGATTGTCTAAGAGTTTAGCGGATAATATTTGCTGCTTTAATTTAGTTAAAATTACTTCTTAAGATCTTCACGAACAAGTGGGCAGGACATGCACCGTGGACCACCACGACCACGGGATAATTCACTTGACCGAACCTCATGAACGAGAATTCCGTGCTTACGCAGCAAATCATTTGATACATAGTTCCGGTCATAAGTTACAACTTCACCTGGAGCAATCGTCAAGGTGTTGGAACCATCATTCCATTGTTCACGAGGAGCAACAATTGGGTCACCATTACCAGTTGGAATAAGGTCGATTTCAGGTTCGTCCAGAGCTTCTTCCAGAACGTGCTGTAAGTCAGTCCGGTGCTTGATTTCGATCTCGCCATCCTTGCCTGGGTGAAGGATGTAAGTGTCAACCTTACCATTTTCATCCAAGATTTGTGGGTGAACAGTGAATTGGTTGTAGTTGATCATCGTGAAGACGGTGTCAAGGTGCATCATAGCGTGGTTATGTGGAATGTGAATAGCAATAACCGTGTCGTAGTTGGAATCCTTGAAGAGGTTCCGTGCAATGTCCATGATGGCATCTGCTGACGTCCGTTGTGAAATACCGATGGCGAATACGTGGTCGCTAAGTACCAATTCGTCCCCACCTTCGATACGAGTGTCGTGGTAACGATCACGCCATACATGTACACCCTTGTTTGCGAAACGTGGGTTGTACTTGATGATGTATTCAGTGAAGAGAGATTCACGTTGACGAGCCTTGAAGGTCATGTGGTTGATGGTAATACCGTCACCAATGGAAGCTTGTGGGTCACGAGTGAAGTAAGCGTTTGGCATTGGGTCCATGAAGAATGGGTAGTCCTTGTCTTCAGCCATTTCAGCAAGTGAAACAAACTTAACATCGATCTCGTCCTTACGAACACCGGCGATGATCTTGTCAACCATTGCTTGGGTATCCATGCTAAGCAGGTATTCCTTCAATGCGTCGTGGACAGCACCAGCTGCGTAGCCAGATTCTGCCAGCATTTGTTCAAGGAACTTTTCCTTAACTTGACTGTCTTGCAGAGCTTCTGCAGCTAACTTGGCGAAGTATAATACTTCAATTCCTTGTTTACGCAGTGTGTCGGCAAAGTAATCGTGTTCTTCCTGTGCAATTGGCAGGTATGGGATGTCATCGACAAGCATCCGGTGAAGGATGTCAGGGTAAACGTTTTCGATTTCGTGCCCTGGTCGGTGAAGCATAACTGTCTTCAGCTTTCCAATTTCAGATGTTACATGAATTGGACTTTGCATATACAATCACTCCTTTTAGAGATTCACTTGATTACGTAATATATAATAACACGAATGTAACCGTTGTCAAATGCCGATTTAACAATATCTTGTGTAGTTATGCATGTGGATGTATCAATTTAAATTGACTCTCTTATTTTATGCATTGTACCGGTCGTGATTGTATAATTTGCGCCTGCTGTATGCATGAAAGTTGAATAATAATTTCACAAACTTTTTATTTAGCTTTTTTCGCGCAGGTAAGTAGCGTAGATTCGGTCACGCTGGTCAAGGTATTTCTGGTTACGAGCAGTTGGATGAACCCGGTTTGATAAGAGAATGAAGCCCTGATCATTTTGCCGGTCAAGGATCATCCAGGTCCCGGTAAAACCGGTATGACTGATCAAAAGATGCCCATCGCATCGGTCATGCAGCAACTTCCAACCCAAAGAGCGGCTGTGAGGCCCCGGAATTAGAGTCTGATCCTTAAACATTGCATCAAGCAGTTTGTTATCAAGTAAGCCCCCTAAGTTATTCTCAACTAACTGACGACCGAAAATTGCTAAGTCACGCAAGCTAGCAAACAAGCCTGCGCAGCCGCAATGTTCCCCTAGAATGTAGCCCTTGGGATCATGGACCTGGCCACGGATTAGTCCCCTTCCTTGTTGGATCTCCGTCGGTACAGCAGCGGCTGGTTCCGGATGAAAGGTCGCCGTAGTCATCCCTAGCGGCTTCAATACACGTTGGCTGATCACCTCCTGCACCGGCTGATTGCAGAAGCGCTCGATGATCCAGCCCAGGTAAAGGTAGTTTACGTCAGCATAGCGAATTTGCCGGTTCAAAGTACTATCAACGGTTTGCTGGGTAAGAAATGCCTTCTTTAGTTGCTCCGCCGATAACTCATTACGGTGGGGAATGTAGCCGTGAATTCCTGAGGTATGGGTCAGCAGATTGCGAATTGTTGGCCGGTCATCATTAAATTCTGGCAAATACTTCTGGACGGGATCGTCCAAGTGCAGCTGCCCCTCCTGGATGAGCATCGCAATCACGGGTACCGTCCCGATAACCTTGGTCAGTGAAGCCAGGTCAAAGAGCATTCCCGGACGCAGCTTCTCCCGTGTCGGCTCCAGTTGGGCCCAACCACGAGTGGCCATCCACTCCTGTTTTCCGTCGAAGATCAAGTAAGTCATCCCCGGAACGATCCCTTCATCAACCATGGCATTCAATTGATTAATTGTTTCTTGATATTGTTCCATCTCTCTATATTCTATGCTCCTTTAAAAGATCTTTTTTATTTTATAACCCGTCAACGAGAAATGGTAGTTTCCGGTAAAAGAAAAAAGGCCGCCCAAATGGACGACTCATCTATAATAAGTTAAATTGTTTGGCCCATGAACTGACTGTTGTACAGGTCGGCGTAAAAGCCATTGGCCTTCATCAACTGGTCATGGTTCCCAGTCTCGATGATGTGGCCATGGTTGACCACGATGATCTGCTCAGCATTCCGAATGGTCGATAGCCGGTGGGCAACCACAAAACTTGTCCGTCCCTTCTGGAGGGCATTCATAGCGTTTTGAATCAGGGCTTCAGTTCGGGTATCAACCGAGCTGGTGGCCTCATCAAGGATCAGGATCTCGGGATTGGCTAAAAAGGCACGGGCAATCGTCAGCAACTGCCGCTGCCCCTGGGAGATGTTGGAGGCCGACTCGTTCAGGACCGTCTGGTAACCATCCGGTAGCTCCCGAATGAAACTGTCGGCGTAGGCCATCTTGGCCGCCTGATAGACTTCCTCATCGCTCGCGTCTTCCCGACCAAAGCGAATGTTATCCATGATCGTACCGGTGAACAACCAGGTATCCTGGAGGACCATCCCGATATGCTGCCGCAAATTGTGACGGGTCATTGAACGGGTATCATGACCATCAAGGTAGATGTGACCACCCTGAATCTCATAGAAGCGTTCCAGCAGGTTGATAATGGTAGTCTTCCCGGCCCCGGTTGGTCCGACAATCGCCACCATATGTCCGGTTGGTGCTTTTAGGTTGAAGTCCTCAATTAACGGCTCACTTGGCCGGTAGCTGAATTGAACATGCTGAAACTCGATCTTCGGCACCGGCTTAGTGGTTAGTGGATGATCCGGCACCAGATCTTCACTCATCTCTGGTTCATCCAGAACAGCAAAGATTCGTTCCGCCGATGCCACCGTCTGCTGAATAGTACTACTTAGGTTGGCAATCTGGGTAATCGGCTGGGAGAACTGGTTAGTATATTGGAGGAAGGCCTGGACATTACCTAACGTGATCTGGCCGTGAATGACCTGGATAGCCCCCGCAACTGCAACCATTAAGTATCCAAGATTACGAATGAAGTTCATCAACGGGAAGATCAGGATGGAGAAGAACTGAGCCTTCCAGGCTGCTCGGTAGTAATTATGGTTCTTTTCGGCAAACTGCCGTTCCTCATCTTCCTCCTTATTGAAGGTCCGGACAATCGTGTGCCCGGCGTAGGTTTCCTCAACCTGACCGTTGATCTTCCCCAGTTCAGCCTGTTGACGACTGAAGAGCCGCTGGGCGGTTGGGGCGACAAAGGCCACCACTGCCAGACTCAGTGGAATAGTAATCAAGGCTACCAGAGTCAGTTTCCAGCTGATCGTAATCATCAGGATCAGTACCCCGACGAAGGTGATCGCACTGGTGATGATTTGAATGAAACTCTGCTGGAGGGTTCCGGCAATGTTATCCATATCGTTGACCATCCGGCTCATGATATCACCATTACTATGGGTATCGTAAAAGCTGACAGGTACCCGGCCCATCTTCTCTTCCAGGTCCTGCCGCAGGTTGTAAACTACCCGCTGCGAGATCCGGGTCATGATAATCTGCTGGGCAAAGCTAAAGAGTCCTGAGAAGACGTAGAGCAGGATAACCGTTACCCCGATGATCATGATTCGGTGAAAGTCAATCGGTAGAGTCGTCAGGTGGTGCCCAGCTTTAATCGCCGCATAGCCCTTCATCACCCCGTTATAGATGATCGTTGTCGCTTCCCCCAGGATCTTTGGGGCAATAATTGAGAGGATAACCGAAACAATTGCCAGGAAGATTGAGAAAATCACGCCCGCCTTCCACGGCCGCAGGTAATCGATCAGCCGCTTGGTCGTTGGCCAGAAGTGCTTAGCCTTCCTATTCTTGGCTGGTGCGTTCCGCACGTTCCTCATCCCCCTTCTGAATCTGTGAGTTAACGATCTGCTGGTAGGTCTTGTTGTGAGCCTTCAGCTCCGCATGGGTACCCTGACCAACAACCTTCCCATCATCCAAGACGATGATCAGGTCCGCATCGGCAACCGTGGAAACCCGCTGGGCCACGATTACTGTCACGGCCTGCTGAACCTGCTTATCTTGACGCAGGGCCATTCGCAGCTTGGCATCCGTCTTGAAGTCCAGAGCTGAGAAGGAATCATCAAAAATGTAGATGGAGGCCGGCTTGATGATTGTCCGGGCAATCGCTAATCGCTGCCGCTGACCACCAGAGAAATTACTTCCGTTCTGTTCGACCACGGCATCAAGGCCCCCAGCTTCCTTTACGAAATCAGCGGCCTGCGCAATCTCTAGAGCACGCCACATCTGATCATCGGTGGCCTGGGGATTACCAAACTGCAGGTTGGACCGGATCGTCCCGGTAAAGAGAACCGCCTTCTGCTGGGTAATTGAGATTACCTGGTGAAGGTCATGTTGACTGAGCTGATCGATTGGTTGACCATCGACCTTAATCTTCCCACTCTCAATATTAAAAAGCCGCGGAATAAGGTTGACCAGGGTGGACTTCCCGGCCCCGGTACCCCCGATGATCGCCAGGGTTTGGCCAGCCTTGACCTTAAAATTAAGGTCCTGGAGGGCTAATTTTTCGGCCCCATCATAACGGAAATTGACGTGGTCAAAACTTAGTGATGCCGGATGATCCGGGTCAATCTTGACCTGCTGATCGGCTGGGCGGTCGGCAACACTGATTGGCATATCCAAGACGGCGTTTACCCGGCTAGCCGAAGCCGAGGCTCGCGGAACAAACACGAAGACCATCGACAGCATCATGAAGCTGATCATGATCTGGGTAGCGTAGGTCATGAAGGCAATCAGGTTCCCCACTTGCATCGTCATGTTGGCAATCAGGTGACTCCCTAACAGGATGATGCCGACGTTCGTCAGACTGAGGATCAACGTCATCACTGGGAAGAGGAAGGAGACCAGAGTAAAGGCCTTAATTCCCGTCTGGGTATAGTCCTCGTTAGCAGCCTTAAACCGGTTTTGCTCACGTTGTTCTTGTCGAAAGGCCCGGATGACCCGGACCCCGGTCAATCCTTCACGGAAGACCAGGTTGATCTTATCCGTCTTCTTCTGGATGCTCTTAAACAGTGGGACCGCAAAGTACATCACGATTACCACCACCACTGCCAGAATCGGCAGGCTGATCAGGAATACCCGCGTCAGCCGTGGTTCCCGGATATAGGCCAGCACACAAGCTGCCACCAGCATAATCGGTGACTGGAGCATCATCCGTAATACCTGAACCATCACGTTCTGGATCTGGACAATATCGTTCGTTGACCGAGTGATCAACGAGGAGTCCCCGAAGGCATTGACCTCCTTGCTGGAGAAACGCAACACTTTACTAAAGATCTGGCGCCGAAGTTTTTCCCCAACCTGCATAGACTGGGTGGCAGCAAAATAGACATTTCCACCTGCAGCAATTAGACCGATGGCTGCTACCAAGAGCATCAGACCACCCTCACGCCAGATGAAGTGCATGTTTTGCTGCATGATCCCCTTATCAACTAAATCGGACGTAATTGTCGGCAAATAGAGGTCACAAGCAACCTGGATCAATAGGAAAATCACTGCTAGGGTGGTTGCCCACCAGACCAAGTTCTTCTTGGCAATCTTAATCACTTATCTTCATCCCTCTCCTCGTTTTTCAATGCCTTACCATAGTATTTGTGGAGTTGGGTCTGCATCTTAGCGACCACCCGGATAAACTGCTCCCGTTCCTGGGGGGTAACATCACTGAGCAGGCGGTCAGCGAACTCGATCCGGTGCTTATCTAACTGGACATGGAAATGGCGTCCCTGCTCGGTTAGGTAGACCCTGATCATCCGCCGATCCCGTTCATCGCGCCGCCGTACCACATAACAGTTGCGTTCCAAGCGTTCCAGAACCTCGGTCAGCGACCCCGGCTTAATCTGTGCCAGGCCGGCCAGTTCACGCTGGGTACAGCCCTCGTGGCGAGCGATCAACTCGATGATCCGCCCCTGGCCCCGAAAGTTGGACGGCAAGGCGGAATAGTGAATGGTGTTGTTGATATCCTTAACCAGGCCCGCCAGCCGTTTAAAGAATTCCTCATCGGTGACCACCACGTTTATCACTCCTTATAAAATAGTTAGGTACATAACGATTGATTATTCTACTACACGCCATCCAAAATTTAAACAAAAAAATACGGGATAAGAAGTTCTTATTCCGTATTTTCTTATTATTCTGGTTGATCAGAGATGGCACCGCCACCGCTGTAAGTAGGTTGACTTGGCGTTGTGCTTGGACGAGAACCGCCACCGTTACCACCACCATAAGTTGGCCGCCGGTAACCGCTACCGCCGACACGATTGCTTCCTTGATAACCATTACCAGCGCTGGTGTTTGCACTACCATTGCCACCACCAGCATTATTACTATTAGCGGTATTGTTATTATTACTACCATTACTGCTATCGCTATTACTACTGCTGGAGCTGCGTGATGAAGAGCTGCTCGTCGCGCGCGAACTGCTGCTGGAAGATTGACTGGAGCTGCTGGAAGTGCTGCTCTCAGAGGAGCTTGACTCCGTGTACTCTTCAACCTTAAGGTGTTTAACAACCTTCTTCTTACCACGAGTAGCAATAATGTCATAAGTCCCCGGGGTATCAAAGGTCATTCGCTTGGTAACAACTGCATCACCCGAGCTAGCCTTAAAGGTTTCAAAGACTACACCACTGCGATGCCCCTTAATAACAACCTTGGTTTTAGGTGAAATCAAAAACTTAACCTTAGCAGTGCCGTTTTCATTTAAACGAACTTTTTTCTTAAAGTTAACCGTGACTTCAACATCTTCAGTAGACACACTGTCATCCTTAACTGGTTCACTAACCTTAGCTGGCTCAGAAGCAGCTTCACGCCGGGAAGCGAAAGATTGGACACCAATTCCAACTAAACTTCCCACCAAGATTATTGCCATCAACCAGTTTAAGAATACCCGTCCACCACTAACAAAGCGGTTCCCCCGTCTGAGGTTCCGGACTTGTCGGATATATTGAACGATTAAAATAACTGCGGCAACCACCGCTAAAATAATTAAGAGATTTTTGATTCGCATAATTAAAACACCATAAACTTTATTTCTTCATTTAAGACCAAATACAGAAATATTCTAACATGAATTAAGACAACTTTAAGTATTTTTCAAAAAATTACAAAACAAAAAATGAGTTCCAAGATATACATCCTGGAACTCACAAACAAGTCACCCGCACGGGGATCGAACCCGTAACTCCGCCTTGAGAGGGCGACGTCTTAACCAATTTGACCAGCGGGCAATATCACATAACGTACAAGAAGAATTATACGTTATACCACCATCACTGTCAATCCTATTTTTTATTTTCTTGCGATATTACTCATAAGACAATTCCAAAAGGTAGGCCCGTTTAGCTGGCAGGTGGGAAGTCGTTACCCAAACATCATGATAGATTGGCTGTTCACTGTTAGTCATGGCAAAGTAGTCATCAAGTAAGTCTTCATTTTTTGCTACAAAGTCATTGGAGAGCCGATTAACCATCAGCGATAAGTCCGGAAAATAAAAGTTTGCATCCGCAATCTTCAGTTGATCATCAATTGCAATCATGATCGTATTGGTGTAACGAGCCTTTTTCATCACGATCAGCTCAGGGTGCCGCTTAATTTTCGTTAAAACATAATAGATCGAATCAGAATTACTTGCCATTTCTCTTTTTCTCCTTGTTTCAACCACCATTGTAACAAAAGTACTCAGCTAAAACAAAAAAGCCGCAACCCAGTAAAATAAATGGATTGCGACATATCAATATTGGGAATACTGGGTTCGAACCAGTGATCCAGGATTCAGAGTCCTGCGCCTTACCGCTTGGCCAATTCCCAATGACGTTGCTTCATACAACAGTCATTACTATACAGAATAATCCAGAATTAGTCAACCCCTTTTGCTAATTCTTTTTTTAATTTCTTTTCTTGTGCTAGAATCCGTTCCTTAGTTACCGCAGAAATTGATTCTGTATCCGCCCCAGTGCACCAGTGATCGATATCGGCCCGAATCTGCTCCTGCGATTTTGCATCATAGTCATGGCGCAAGTAATTATAGTTAGCCGTACTACTCTGGTGTTGCCAAATATCCGCCATGATAAACTGGCTCCGGGTCCGCTGAAGATCCTTAGGAGCATCTTCAGCCGCGATAGCCACCACATCACTTACCTTGGCCGTTGCCATCGGTGGTAGCGGCTCACCACTGGGTAGGTATGGTGCAACTGGCACATTGATCAATGCTCCACGCATTACTTCCTGCCAGTTTTCCCTGGTCGCTAATCGGTGCTCCAGGCCTGGTTCAACATCATTTGCCACCAAGTAATCACGTTGCTCACCCCAACTCAGCATAACGCGAACTTTGAAAACATGTGCCATTTTGCTCACTCCCTTGTCTTTATTATTATTTTACCGCACACTACCCTATCTTGTGAATTGCTGCATAATCAATTCACTAAATCATAATTAAATCGCCACGTAATCGTCATTTTTATGGACAATAATAGGACAATATAATAAACTCACTGTTATTAGGAGGTGGTCAGAATTCGCAGACGCCTATTTTTACCATTAATCTACCTGCTAGTTTTCGGTGTCCTTATCTGGTCTTACCAGAATAGCCCACTGTTTCAGCAGTATACCAACGTTGCCATCCATGATGCCCAAGTACTAACCTACAACGGGCTTAATCGCCTGATGGGGAAAAAACCGGCTGAGTCAACACAACAAGTTGATCCGAGTCATGCCAATGCAACAACGGGCTCCCGCTGGCCACGCCCCACGGCAACGGTCTACGTTGACCTCAGTAACCCAGTTCTTCGGAGCGCCACAGAATCGGCAATCAGTCAGTGGAACCGTACTGGGGCCTTTACCTTTCAGCAAATCAACGATAAATCCAAGGCTGATATTACCATTACGGCAATCAATGAAAACAGTGATAATGCCGCCGGATTAACTAACTCCACAACCAATGCCATGACCGGTTATATTACCCACGCTGACATTCAGCTCAATGCTGGTTACCTGCTCGATCCCAGTTATGGTTACTCACAGCAACGGGTGATCAATACTGCCGAGCACGAATTGGGTCATGCTATCGGTCTCCAGCACAACAATGGGACCTCGGTTATGCAACCAGCCGGCTCCTTCTACACGATCCAGCCCGCCGATGTCAGCGCCGTTAAGAAGCTGTACTCGCAATCTCCAGAAAACGGCGAAGAAAACAATAATAGCAGTAGTCAGCAATCATCCGTCCAAGCTAAGAAGCTGTCCACCTCGTTATCAACGAAGTGAACAGCTTCTTTTTTATCCAATCGCACTGCCCTTATGGCGGATCGGAATTCGAATATTGATGGCCAGTACGGCAACGATGACCAGGATCGAACCAAGGATATCGGCCCCTGTCATGTGCAAGTTAAAGAGCAAGACCGACCCAATCGTTGCTGCCAACGGCTCAAAGGCATCCATCAGACTAAAGGTAGTCGCGTCAATGTATTTGAGCGAGTCATTAGCTAACTGGAACGGAATTAGGGTCCCAATTATCAGGATTCCCAACCAACAAACCCAAACGGTAAGAGTGTTAGGAATATGTGGTTGACCAGGATGGATCGCAAGTAGGGCCAGCCCAGCAAAGAGGAGTCCCCAGCCGGTTACCACCATCGAAGGCACCCGGTTAGTCCGAAGCATCTGTTGCGGGATCAGGGTGTTAGTTGCTACCCCAATTGCCGCCACAATTCCCCAGAAGAGGACCAGTGGTGTTACCGCCAGATGGTTTAGTCGGCCATGAGTGGCAATGATGAAGACCCCAACAAAGGCAATGATGGCACTGATGATTTCAATCCGGCGTGGCGGGATGTGACGGAAGGCTGCCAGATAGGCAATGATGAAGAATGGTCCCACGAACTGCAGCACCGTCGCAATTGAGGCGTTACCGTACTGGACCGCCATGAAGTAACCAAACTGGACCGGTACCAGGCCAAAGAACCCATAGGCAAAGATCACCCAGGTATTGTGCAGGTTGTGAAAGATCTGTAGCGGGTGATCGCCTTTAAACTGACTAATGATCAATAGAATCACCCCAGCTGAGATCATCCGGGTCTGCGTCAACCACATTGAGGTGATGCTGGCGCTCACGTTAAAGAGGGCCTTAGCAAATAAGCCCGAAATCCCCCAAAAAGTACAGGCCACAATAATCATGACCGTCCCCAAGACTTTTTTATTTGTCATAATATTCCACTTTCCAATCTAAGATTTCCACAAGTGCCATTCTAACATACTTTCTTTAAACGAAAAAAGACGACAATGAATCATCCAATCCATTGCCATCCTTTTTAATTTATTTAGTTGTCACGGATAACCGTACCAACCTTACCAGCCAGAGCATCGTCAAGGCCGTTGAGGGAAGTGATGATCGCTTCACGCTCAGGATGACCTTCAACGAATGACAGGCAGGCTTCGATCTTTGGCAGCATGCTTCCAGCAGCGAACTGCTTTTCGTCCATGTACTTGTGGGCTTCGTCGATCGTCAACGTCTTCAGAGCCTTTTCATCTGGCTTGCCGTAGTTTACGTAAACGTAATCTACCGCTGTCAGGATGATCAGCTTGTCAGCACTGATTTGATCAGCCAGAAGGGCACTTGAACGGTCCTTGTCGATAACGGCAGGAACACCTTGGAGGCCGTCGTCAGTCATGATGACTGGGACACCACCACCACCACCAGCGATAACCAGGTCACCGGATTCAATCAGCGTGTTAATGCTGTTGAGTTCCATGATCTTCTTCGGCAGTGGTGAAGGAACAACTTGACGGTAACCCCGTCCAGCATCTTCCTTGAAGGTGTAGCCCTTTTCCTTTTCGATCTGCTCAGCTTGTTCCTTCGTGTAGAAGTCACCAACTGGCTTGGATGGGTTATCGAATGCTGGGTCCTTTGGATCAACAGCGATTTGAGTAACAATCGTTGCCACATTCTTGTTCATCCAACGCTTGTGCAGTTCGTTTTGAAGACTTTGTTGTAAGTGGTAACCAATGTAACCTTGGCTCATGGCACCACATTCTGGGAATGGGAAGGCAGCAGTCTTACCATTTTCAGCAGCGAAGTTCATACCCAGGTTAATTGCACCAACCTGTGGACCGTTACCGTGACTGATAACAACTTGGTTACCAGCATCGATCAGACCGATCAATGAGGAAGCAGTGTTCTTAACCAGCTTTAATTGCTCTTCAGGTGACTTACCAAGGGCGTTACCACCTAAGGCAACAACTACTTTAGCCATGTAGCAATCCTCCCTTGATTAGCCTTGTTCACCTAAGGTTGCAACCATAACAGCCTTGATGGTGTGCATCCGGTTTTCAGCTTCACGGAAGACAACGGAGTGCTTGCTTTCGAAGACTTCGTCAGTAACTTCCATTTCCTTAAGGCCGAACTTCTTGTAGATTTCCTTACCAACTTCAGTGTCAAGGTTGTGGAATGCAGGCAGGCAGTGTTCGAAGAGAGCGTTAGGGTTCTCAGTAGCCTTCATAACGTCCATCGTTACTTGGTAAGGCTTAAGCAGGTTGATCCGCTTTTCCCACATGTCGTCGGATTCACCCATTGATACCCAAACGTCGGCGTAGATAACATCCATGCCCTTAACGCCTTCCTTAACGTCGTTAGAAACAA
>CAMCCW010000030.1 GCA_945873395.1 uncultured Lactobacillus sp.
GCCAACAACGATAAAGATCACATCCTGGGTTACATCTTCTCCTACGACATCATGCGGCAGAGTCAAATCAATCCGGAACAATCGATTCGGACGATCATGCGGAAGATTCCAATTGTCTACGAGAGTGAGCCCATCACCAGCGTCCTGCAGGTTATGATGAAGAAGCAGGTTCCAATTGTTGTTGTCCAGGACGAATACGGTGGAACTTCTGGGATCATCACTGATAAGGACATTTACGAAGAGTTGTTCGGTACGGTCGGTGAAGAAATTGACCACGCTACCTCAGACATGATTGAAAAGAAGGAACCTGATAGTAAGGGTAACCCAACCTACGAGGTATCTGGTAAGATGCCGTTAGCCGACTTTGAACGTTACTTCCATACCAGCATTGAGCAATTCGATAACTCAGAAGTAACGACGTTGACCGGCTTCTTCCTGGAGCGTCAGTACGATCTGAAGGTTGGTCAACCGATTAGAGTTGAGAACTTCTCCTTCACCCCATTGGATCTCCAAAATGCCTACGTTAATAAGTTTAAGGTTGTTTACATCAAGCCAAAGAAGAAGGCCGATGACGATGACCAAGATAAGGACAAGAAGGATAAGAAAAAATAACTAGAATAAGCTAAACGACCCGTTCAGATTTTCCTGAACGGGTCGTTTTTTAATGTTGACAATGCACATTCTCGCCCGGGACACAGTTACATTGAACTGTTTCGGGTGCTGTTGCTAATTTTTCTTTGAGAGTTTGCTGAAGGCGCTTGATGTCCTTCTGACTTAGGGTCACCTGGTCAACAACGTGGTTGAGAGTCTGGCCGACGCAATGCTCACAAATGCTGTTAAAGAGGTCGTCGGCAACCTGGTTCATTGTCGACTGTTCTGCTACAAGTGGGCGGTAGATGAAGGAACGGCCCTGCCGCGTTGTCGAAAGAGCACCCTTAGCTACTAAACGCCGCAATAAGGTCTTTACTGTCGCCGGCTTCCAATCAACTTTCCGCTGCAGAATGGTGATGATCTGGTTGCTGGTGGTCTCACCTAACGTCCAAACGATGCGCATTACCTGCCATTCGGCCGGGGTAATCTCTAATCCTTTCGTCATTTTTCTGCCCCTTTCCGTTACGATTACATTTGTAATTCTAACATTATTTGATATTCTTGCAAAGTCTTACGCTGAATTGACTTCCCCCCTGAACTTGGTAAACTAATACACTGTAATTTAATGGCAAAGGAGAAAAATAACTTTAATGCAAAATAAACGTATTCGGCACGCGCTGGTTATCATGGTGCTCGGAACCTTTTTCGGGATCCTCTGCTCTACCTTGATGAATATCGCTCTGCCAACCTTCATGCGGGTTTTCGACATCAACGAAGCCCACGTCCAATGGGTAATTAACGGCTATATGCTGGTTAATGCCCTGATGATTCCAGTCAGCTCATACTTGATCAAGCGATTCTCGTTTCGCTGGCTCTTCATCTTCTTCTGTGGTGTCTTTTTAGTGGGAACCATTATTGGCGCCACCGCACCTAATTTCAACACGGTCGTTATTGCCCGCATGATTCAGGCGATCGGGGCTGGTATGATGATGCCACTGGTTAATGTGCTGGCGATTCGCTACGCTGATCCTGGCCGTAAGGGACGCATTATGGGTGTTATCGGTCTAGCCTTCAATTGTGCCCCAATCTTCGGCCCAGTTCTCTCTGGGGTCCTGTTAAACTACCTCTCCTGGCGTTACCTCTTCATCCTGATCATTCCTTTCTTGGCGATTGTCCTGGTATTATCCTTTATTTTTCTGCCCTACATTCCGCACAATGAATCACCACGATTTAACACAATTGGGCTGGTCTCTGGTCGCTATTGATGGGACTGTCTAACGTCTCCACCAACCGCCTCGGCTCCTTCAACGTCTGTGGCTATGTTCTGATCGGGCTCGCCTTTCTGGTACTCTTCTACTTTACCCAGCGCCACAGCGACCACCAGTTGATCAACCTGTCGATTTTCCGCCACAAGCAGTTTGTCCTCGCCACGACTATTAACATGCTGATCACAGCGACGATGTACGGGAACACCATCCTGATTCCCCTCCTAGTTCAGATTGTTTTAGGCAAAAGCACCATTGTCTCTGCCATGACGGTGTTGCCCGGGGCTTGCCTGACGGGACTACTCTCGACCACCAGCGGGCGCTTCTATGATATTTACCCGATCCGGGTGCTGGTCGGCACGGGACTGATCATCGATATTATTGGTACCCTTGGCCAGGCAATGATCGGCGCCAACAGTTCTGTCTTGATCATTACGATCTTCCAAACGGTCCGCCAGTTTGGCCTGGTAACAATGCTGATTCCACTACAAACACAGGCCCTGTCCCTATTGCCTAACGAGATCGTTCCAGATGCAGTGGCTAGTTTTAATACCTTCCGGCAAATTGCCGCCTCATTTGGGACAGCCCTGATTGTAGCCGTGGTCGGGATCGTCAACGGGATCATCCACAACCCGTCTTCTCACCTGGGGATCCAATCCGGTTTCCTGCTCTGCCTTCTTCTGTTGATCATCTCGCTGATCCTTAGTCGCCAGCTCTACCATAAGATTGAACATCCAGCACATTAGCACCCATCTCAATCAATAATAAAAGCCATATTCGCAATGATATCTACCAGTATCATCGTGAATATGGCTTTATTTTTTAATCATCATTTCCGGATAAGTAGGCGCCTATCTCATCCATCATGATTTGCCCATACTTCTTTAGTTTTGCCTGACCAACCCCATTCACCTCGAGAAATTCGGCGGGAGTTTGCGGCTGTAGACGGGCCATGTCGTGGAGAGCGCGGTCCGAGAAAATCATGAATGGTGGTACACCTTGATTGCGGGCGAGCTCTAAACGTCGCTTGCGTAAACACTCAAACAATGCTGCCTGCTCAGGGGTCTCTTCAATTTTAGTCGTCGTCTTACCAGGTTGCGGCTCAACCCGGCGCTGAATCGTGGCCTTACCAGCCAGAACGCGCCAGCCGGCCTTACCAACCTGGACCACCGGAAACTGACCACCCTCCAGTTCAAGAAAGCCGGTTGCCACTAGGTAGTCCACCAAACTTCCAGCAGCCTGTTGGGAAAGCTTAAGGGCTCCGTAATGATCAAGCTGGTCAGCGTGAAGTTGCCGAACCCGCTGGTCATGAGACCCAGTGACCACCTTGGCAACCAGGGACTTGCCGAAACGACCGTGTAATTCGTTGACGGTCGCAATGATTGCCTTGGCGGTAGGCGTGATGTCCTCCAATTGGCGGTCATCCGTGCAGTTACTACAGTGCCCACAGGGATCACAGGATTGGCCGAAGTATTCAACGAGTTGCTGCTGAAGGCAGCGGGGAGCGTTGGCGTAGTCTGTGACCGCCTGAAGCTTCTCGTATTGAACTTCTCGGTATTGATCATCGGCAGTCGACTGGTCAATGAACCAGCGGTACTGCTGAATGTCATTGGCGTGGTAGAGCATTACCGCCTCACTCGGCAGACCGTCGCGCCCGGCCCGACCGGCTTCTTGGTAGTAAGATTCCAAGTTTTTAGCACTGGTCGCATGCAGAACAAAGCGAACGTTACTCTTATCAATCCCCATCCCAAAGGCATTCGTAGCCACAATCACCGGTACTCGGTCAAATTGAAAATCATCCTGCACCCGTGCCCGGTCTTCCGGTGTCATTCCAGCATGATACATTGCCGTCTGAAAACCCCGGTCATTAAGAAAAGCAGTTAAAGACTCTACCCGTTTTCGCGTGTTGGCATAGATAATTCCTGCTTCTCCCTGATGGGCCGTCAGATATTTAACGATGTACTGGCGGGTACTGCTTTGCGGATGGGCCACCCGAAAGCTGATATTGGGACGGACAAAGCTAGTGATGACAAAGTTCTCCTGGGGAATCATCAGCTGTTCACCAATATCTGCCTGAACCTGTGGCGTCGCGGTCGCGGTGAGGGCGAGAATGGTTGGATTCGTCTTCAGCCGTTGGATGGCCGCGTTGAGCTGCCGGTAAGCTGGCCGAAAGTCATGTCCCCACTGGGAGATACAGTGGGCCTCATCAATTGCCACCAGGCTGATATTGAGGAAACTCAACTGGTACTGGAAGTATTCCATCGCCAGCCGTTCCGGGGTGACGTATAGCAGCTTAGTCTCCCCATTGTAGGCGCTCCGTAGAATCGGGTTAACCTCCTCGCGCGGTGTCGTGCTATTAAGGGCCGCTGCAGCAATTCCATTCTGCCGAAGAGAATCCACCTGGTCCTTCATTAGGGAAAGCAATGGCGATACAACAATTGTCACTCCCGGATTAATCAGTGCCGGAATTTGGTAGCATAGAGACTTCCCACCCCCGGTCGGCATGACGGCCAGGGTGTTTTGGTGGTTGAGGACCTGGTCGATGACCTGCTCCTGTCCATCACGAAAATGATCAAAGCCAAAGTTAGTATGTAGGATGTCAGTTGGTGTAGCCACGTTATTCCCCTCTCATTTTATAAGCCTGCTATTAGTTTAATACGGTAAGAACTGCTATTGCCATTAATTTGTTCGTATGAACCGTCTTCCATCATACTACAAGTTAAGCCATCACTGTATCACGATGATACAGATATTAACCAATGCTCCACTATTCCATTCAATATCATATAAGCTGGCTTTGTTGTGCGGTATAATGATAATCGTTAATTATCTGAAAGGAGGTCAATAATTGAAGTATCTTTTTTTAATCAATCCACGTGCTGGTGGCGGTAAGGGTAAAATGGTTTGGCAACAAATCAAGAGTTACCTCACTGCTAATCCCCAGATTCAATTTGACTATACCGTCAGCCAATACGCCGGCCATCCCCGGAAGCTAGCAATGGAGGCAGTAAAACGTACCGATCTCGACTGCCTAATTGTGGTTGGCGGCGACGGGACCCTCCACGAGGCAATCACTGGTCTCGTGGAAAGCCAACAAAAACAACCGTTGCCTGTCGCCTATATTCCGGCGGGAACCGGGAACGATTTTGCCCGTGGTTATGGAATCTCAACCAAGCCCATGCAAGCCCTCAGTAGAATCCTCACTAACCAGCACGCGCAGGTGATTAACATCGGGTATTACCATGATGCTCGCCGTCAGCAGAGTGGTATCTTTATCAACAACTTCGGGATCGGCTTTGATGCCGCGATCGTCCACGCTACTAATAATTCCCGTGCCAAGGCATTCCTTAACCATCACCACCTTGGCACCTTCTCCTATATTTTCAAGGCCATCCACGTTCTCTTCACCCAACCGGCCTTCCAGGTCCAGGTGCAGGACGGAAAACAAACGCGTTGCTTTGACCGCGCCTTCCTTCTGGTGGCCAGCAACCATCCCTACATCGGCGGTGGTATGCGGATTGCTCCCGATCAGCGAGTTGACCAGGAGCAATTAGAACTGGTTGTGGTCGAGAAGCGCAACTGGACCACTCTACTCTGGTCAATGCTGATGTTTGCTAGTGGTCACTTGACCTCGTCACACTATGCTCATCTTTTCCGTGGCCAACAGCTTCACTACCGGATCACTCCTGCCCAGTATGGCCAGATCGACGGTGAGGAACCCGGCAAGCACGCCTTTGATCTTAAATTGGAATGCCGGAGCTATCCTTTTTGGCAACAGCCCGAAATGCGTCAACCAAATAAATAAAATGAACCTCCAGAGATGATTTGCTCTAGAGGTTCATTTCATATTCTAACTAATAGGTTCACCAGTACTGACCAAATAAAAGAAAGTGCCATAACTAGGACAAACCAGGTTAATAAGACAAGTAGGTAGTGGCGGATAGTCGCTGCCATCCCCAGTACTACTAACAAAAATAGTAAGAGGCCGATGATAACCAAAAGAGTTCCAAATGCCGGCAGGGTGCTCTTGAGGTCGGCGTTACTCAGGTCAAAACCACCAATCGTAATGTTGATTGACAGGATGGCCCAGATAATAGTCATCAGCCAGTTACCGGGCCTTACCGGAATATTAGTTGAGATCGTCAAACCTAATAAATCGCCTAGGGATTGCAACCCCCACTGATAAAGCCCGGGAACCATAAACCGGGTCAATAAGATAAGAACAAGCGTGCAGCCAAAGATCGGCGCCGTCCCGATCAGCGCATTGCCGAGAAACTGATAATAGTTTTTCTTATTCCAGGAGTGGTTAACGTAACCGAGCGCCCCACCATTATCTGGAACGTCAGTGATAAGTAAACGGAAGCTATTAATGTGGTGACCAAAAAGAAGGGCTACTAAGAGGTGACTAAGCTCGTGCACAATCACACCCAGGCCACCGATATAAACAATTGACTTTGCCCCCAAGCGTTGAGCTAATCGCTGCTTAGAGTTCCGGTTGATGTAGGTCAGGGCGACAACCATTAATACTGGAACACCCAAGACCGCAATTAGGTAAGTAAGCGTGGTCTTTAAATCAGTGCTAATTGACAATATCTGTTCCACCCTTTCTGATAGTATTGCCATTATATCAAGAAAAGAGGAAAGTGACCGTTTAAGCCACTTTCCTCTTTTAGCATGTATTAATGAATATTGAAATTCAACTAGTCCCAAACCTTCTTGGCGATGTTGAAAGCGGACCAAGCGTTTGGCCAACCAACGTAGAAGGCCAGCTGGGTGATTACTTCGACGATTTCTTCCTTCGTGATGCCGTTCTTCTTAGCAGTCTGCATGTGGTAAGGAAGTTGTTCAAAGGCACCCTTGGTGATCAAAGCTGTTACGGTAATCATGCTCCGGTCACGCGGCTTTAATTCCTTTTCCCGGGACCAAACTTGGCCAAAAAGGACGTCATCGTTTAATTCCGCGAACTTTGGGGCAAAGTCTCCTAATTGGTCACGACCAGCAGTTTGTTTTTCAGCCATTTTAAACTACCTCCTACTTGCTAAGCTTGTTGTAGTAATCATCGTCAACCTTTTCACACCATTCACTGGTTCCCTTAGTGATTGCGATGTGAGAGAACCAGGAATCCTTGGTGGCACCATGCCAGTGCTTGACACCCTCGTGAATCGTTACAACGTCACCAGGCTTCAGCAGTTGGGCTGGCTTGCCTTCTTCTTGGTACCAACCTTCACCGGCAGTTACCAGGAGAATTTGGTAGCCGTCGTGGTGGATGTGCCAGTCGTTACGGCAGCCTGGTTCGAAGTTAACATTTGCTACGCTAATATCAACGTTGTCATCGGGGCTTACCAGGCCGTTAAGGTAACTGGTACCGATAAAGTACTTTGCGTAGGCAACATTCTTGTCACCAAAGCCAAACATGTCGTTCTTTACTGCTTCTTCATTCTTTGCCATTGTTAAGCACTTCCTTGTCATATTGATTACCCTTAATATAAGGGATAAAATATCTAATGTAAAATGCTTATTATAAAGACTAAATTATTCACTCTCTGCATTACAGTTTCCGCAACCAAGCCGCTAGTGTTGGAACCGTGAAGCGTGGTGTGGCATGGGTCAGAACGTGGTAGCCTGGGGCAACCTGTAGCTTTCCCGCGTGGGCAACAAAGTCCTGCTGGTAGTTACCAGTGTCACTCCAGCCCGTACTGAACGGTGCCACAGTTCCCGAATATCCCTGCAGTTGTTTCAAAAGCTGCATGACCGGTGAGGAGACCTGGCCATCCCAGACCGGTCCCCCGACCAAAACGGTATCGTAGTAGTCTAGTTTGGGCAGCTTAGTGACGAGTTGGGGCAGTTGTCCACTCGCCCGTTGCCCCTTATAGACCTTATCGGTAGCAGTCATGTCATCAGGAAAAATCTTGTCGGCTACCCGGATCCGGAGAATATCGGCGTCGGTTAAACGGTGAATCTGACTAGCCAATTTAGCCGTCGTTCCAAACTGTGAATAGTACAAGATCAATGCTTGTTTTGCCATCTAGCGCACTTCCTTACCTACATAATCAATTGGAGGAACCATCATGGATACACGTGTCATGAAATACTTTTTAACGGTCGCTCAAATCAATAATATCACAAAGGCGGCTAAACAGCTGCACATCACCCAGCCGACCCTCTCCCGCCAAATCATGGACCTGGAGCATGAGCTCGGCGTCACCCTCTTCGACCGAAAGCAGCGCCGAATGGAACTGACCCAGGCCGGGGTCCTTTTCCAGCGGCGAGCAACCACCTTCCTGCAACTGCTCAACCAGACCAAGGACGAACTCCACAAGCAGGACTACAACGAACTAAGTGGGACCATCAACCTCGGCTGCGTGGTCTCAAGCGTGTCCCCTTTCATCATGAAGCTTGTCGACCAGTTCCAACAGCAGCATCCAGCAGTCCAGTTCAATATTTTTGATGGCGACGGCGACCTTCTCCGCCGGCAGCTCGACGAGGCTACTACGGAATTGGCTTGCCTCCTTGAACCGGTCGAAGCTGCCAAGTACAACTTTCTTGTCCTCCCCAGTCGAGAACAGTGGGGAATCATTCTGCGTGCCGATGATTCACTGGCAAAGAAAGAATCCTTTACCCGTGATGACCTCTACAAGCTGCCACTGGTCATCCCTCACCGGAGTATTGTTCGTGACGAGGTCAGTGACATCCTCAAATTGGACCAGCGGAAGCTCAATGTCCGGGCCAGCAATACCCAGCCAAGCAACACCATGGAACTGATTCGGACCGGCCACTACTATGGACTAGGGATCAAGGGCGTCGCCGATATCTTTCACGATCCACACCTGACCTTTGTCCCATTCTCACCGACAACGACCACCGGCCATGTCCTGGTATGGAAGAAGAACCGACAGCTCTCCACTGCCGCCGAGCACTTTCTACAGTTTGTGGCCGACCACTGTAATTAGGATTACTAAGAAACGCAGCTTGTGCCATATATATCTGGTACGAGCTGCGTTTTCATTTTCAGCGAAGGACGCTTATGTTTTGTAAGTTTTGGAAAAACGTATTTAAGGTGCAAAAAGCAATGACGCAGATTAAATTAATACTCTTTACTGATTGTTCTTCCGGTAACCAAAGTAGAACTGAATGCAGGCAATGACGACGTTAACCCAGTTCATAGTCAGGAACCATGGGGCAATTCCATCGGAGTCATGGGTGGCACCGTAGTATACCCAGAAGCCGATCACTATGGCAACGACGTTAATCCAGGCAAACCACTTTTGTAATTGCTGGTTATCAAGCTGGAACCACATCCAAATGACATTAATAACGAACCAAACAGCTAAAATCCAGAAGAAAGTTTGAAACATAATAAACTACCTCCTTTGAAAATTGATCAGAAGTTAAGAACGAAAATTGAGATTTATTGATGATTGCTGTTCATTAACTTCTTTACATTTTCTATTTTAGGAGGATTTAGTATAGTAACAATCGTTAAAAAGACGTGAGGTGTCGTTTATTCGACACTTTGGAGAAATCTGCCGTCCCAGTTGACAGACCTGTTATTATTGCATCACCATCAAAACGAGTTTGCGGAGTTCTGCCAGGTCCTGTTCGGTCGGTTTAACATTGTGCTTGGCGATGAAGCTGATCATATTAATGTAAAAGCTACCGATAACCGCGATATCAAGATCAGTAAACTCAATCGCCAATTGTTCCTGAATAGTATCAATGAACAGTTGACGGAGTCGGTCCTTAAAGCTATTTTGGTTATACTGAATCGACATCAGGGCCAGAATTGCTTCACGACTGGCCAGGATTTTCGTAAAATCCTCGCTCTTATAGAAGTCACTCAGAAACGGCAGGTTTCGGTCCGTATCCTTCAATTCTTGAACTCGTCGTTGAATAACTCCCTTTAACATTTCGAGGTATTCATCGTTCAATTTTTCGGTGAGGTCGTACTTATCCTGGTAGTAGTTGTAGAAGGTCTGCCGGTTGATGATTGCTCTCTCTGCAATTTCCTTAATGGTAACGTCCGCAAAGCCCTTCTCGTTTACCAATCCGATAAAGGCCGTCTTAATTGCCTTCTTGGTGCGCTGTACCCGTAAGTCTTCTGTCATGAGGATAAAAGATCCTTTCGTTTGAAATAACGTTTTTAATTATAGTATAGAGCCTGCATAGATTTCAAAATCCCCTAGAGCTGAAAATCAACTCTAGGGGATTTCTTATAATCAGAAAACGTAGTTAATTAGGATAATATAGCTGACAGTCCCGACGATCAGCGAGAGGAACATGCTGCGTCGCCACAGGTGAACAACTACCGTGATAATCCCGGCCAGAAAGTCTGGTAGGCCATGATTTCCAGCCAATAAATTGACGTTACGGTAGCAGTACACCACCAACATCCCCATGATCGCTGCCGGTAGAAAATCCCCCAATCCCTTGATAAACGGTGAAAGCTCTTCCTGTTCCTTCTTACTGCTGGTAAAGATCGCAAATGGCGACCAGCGGGTAATGAAATTGGTAACCGCCGCAATAGCAATCGTTATAACTTGTTGCAATAAACTCACGATCACTCACCTGCTTTCTGGTGCCGCCGGTAAAGGAAATAGTATTCGCCTACCAGGAGCAAGAGAGTTGCAACTAGGAAATAGGTCTTGCCAAAGAGCAAGAGGCAGACGATTGTGATCACAACCCCACTGAGGGAGCTGATATGACTCTTTTCCTGCATAAACTGCTCGAGAGCCAAAACAACGAACAGGGCCGTCATCACGAAATCGAGGCCTTTAATCTGCAGGTTAAGGGTGCTACCCAGGAAACCACCTAAAAAAGCACCGAGAACCCAGTATAAGTAGTCCAGGAGGGTAATCCAAGCCTGGACAGTTGTCTTATCGTAGCCCGCGGGTACTTTCAGACTATAGTTAATAACGAAGGTTTCATCGGTCAAACCGAATAACAGTAAAAACTTTCGCCAGTCATGTCTAGGATACTTGGTAAGCATCGAAATCCCATAGAAGAACTGACGAAAACCAACCACTGCGGTAATCAACAAAACATTGAGCGGATTGAAGTGCTGTGTTAAAAGCGTTGCGATGATGAATTCAACCGATCCCCCATAGATTGTTGCCGCCATCAAGGTCGGGTACCAAAATGAAAAGCCCAAATTATGCATGTACAGACCATACCCTAGTCCCAATATGACATAACCAAAAAAGACCGGACTAGAGGTCGTCAGGGCAAAGCGGAAATTCTCCCAATGTTTATTTTTCACTTTCCCAAATTCCTCCCAATTAAAGTACTATCTTCATTTTATCAGACCCCAATACCCGATACTAGGCCCGGCAATACAAAAAAGCGCCTCAACTATTTCAGGTGAGGCGCTGATAAACTTCAATTATTAGTTCCCAGTCAGCAATGCGTAAACATAGGAAATTTCACTTGGCCGGTAAACACCATGCAGTTCACCAACCTTAGTGAAGCCATTCTTGGTGATCAGATGTTGCATAATCTTGTTATCTTCGTGGGTATCAATCCGAATCGTCTTGATTTCTTTGCGGTTCTGCTTGATGTAGTCAATCACGTTAGTAAACAATGCTGATGCATAACCCTTACCAGCATGGCTGGAGTGGATAGCTACCCGGTGAATAACCACGTACTTGTCAGTATCAATCAGCCAGTCACCCTGCAGTTCATCGTAGGAGTGGTCTGGTGCTTCAACGATTGACAATGCCCCGACCGTCTCGTCATCGTCAGACTGTACCAGGTAGGCCCAGCCATTATTGATGTCTTCCTTGACGTGTTCAACATTTGGGTAGTCCCCTTGCCACTGGTCGATCCCTTGAGAAGCCAGTTGGTCGCGACCATCGCGTAGGATCTCAATAATCTGGTCTAAGTCATTCATCGTTGCTTGCTTAATTTGCATTTGGACTATCATCCCTTCATGATTAGTTTTTATGGTTGCGATCATTGAAAACAACTCTGAATAATGTAACATATTTTCATTCTAACTGACAAGCGTTTAACACTAGATTGGCCTGTCCGTCCGTGACGCAAAATGCTATGATGGAACTAATGTAATTGTTAAAGAAGGTAATGAAACAATGCGTAAATTTCGTTGGCTGATCCTGTCACTGTTGGCCCTGCTATTGATGCTGGTTCCTGCAGTTTTGGGTCATGCCCAAACGTTATCGAAAAAGTATGTTCAGTCAACCACCCCGACCATCTTCTTCCATGGCTTCGGGAGCAGTGCCCATGCGGAACAGTACATGGTTGATAACATCATGAAGGCCGGTGTCAGCAAGACTACCATCGTCGCTAATGTGGCAGCGGATGGCCAGGTCACCTTACAGGGCCGGATCCCCAAGGGTGCCATCAATCCCCTGGTCGAAGTTAACTTCGAAAACAGCCGGAACTCCGACTACGACCTGCAAGGCCAATGGGTTAAGAACGTGGTCGTTAAGCTTCAGGATACCTACCATTTCAAGAAGATGAACATCGAGGCCCACTCAATGGGCAACATGGCAGTGATGTACTACCTGCTTAACAACTGTCAGAACAAGAAGCTCCCACAGCTTCAAAAGCAGGTTGCCATGGCCGGGACCTTCGATGGCGCAATGGGGTGGAACGAACCTGCTGACCTGACCATCGATGCTAAGACTGGCAAGCCTAACAAGATGAACGACACTTATCAAAAGCTTCTGCCACTGCGGCACACCTACCCTCGCCAAACCCGGGTATTGAACATCTACGGAGACCTCGGTAATGGCAACGACAGCCAGGTCACTAATAACTCCAGCAAGGCCTTGAAATACCTGCTCAACGGCCGGGCTAAGTCGTATGCAGAGAAGAAGATCACCGGAGCTAACGCCAAGCATGAGCTCCTTCATCACAACCCGCAGGTCAACAAGATACTCATCCAATTCTTCTGGGGTAAATAATAACTTGCTGATAGCATTTGGTATTCTATTCGCTACTCAAGATAATAATTAAACGGTCAACTGATTTTCAATAGCAAATCAGTTGACCGTTTATACGTTTTTCATGAAAATACAGATAGAGAAAGGACGCGATAGCATGCAGTTAACCCTCACCCAACTATACAACAAGATGCGAACCAACATGGGACCGTCTGGCTGGTGGCCGGCTGACAGCAAGGAGGAGATTATTGTTGGGGCCATCCTGATCCAAAACACTAACTGGCAAAACGCCGACCGGGCTCTCAAACAGCTGCGACAGGCAACAGATCTGCAGCCGGACCGCCTTCTCACTCTTTCAACCGATCAGCTGCACGAGCTTGTCCGGCCAGCAGGCTTCTACCGCAATAAGAGCCGGGCCCTGGTCAGCGTCTTAAGCTGGCTGCAACATAACAACTATGATTATCCCGCCATTCGTCAGCATTACGGTTCCAAATTGCGGAACGAACTCCGCAAGCTCCATGGAGTTGGTCCGGAGACTGCCGATGTTCTCCTTACCTATATTTTCGATGTACCAACCTTCATCAGTGATAAATATGCCCGTACCCTCTTCACTTGTCTGGATGTGACCGGTCTCACAGATTACCGCAGCCTCGCCCAACGGCTTTCCCTGCCCGCGGACTTCACCCCGCTATGGCTAAGGATTTCCATGGCCTGATCGACGAATTCGGCAAGGTCTACTTTCACCCGTTGAGCAAGTTCCGTGAAAGCTTTCTCAGTGGCGACCACCTCAGTATTTAATCAGCCAACATCCGTTGAGCAACGTGGAAGTAGTGCTTAAACAGGGCTGTGTACCGACCCGAGTTCTTCTTGGTCAGCCAAGGCTTATCGCGGCCGCAATAATGTAGGATGACTGTATTTCGGATCACCCAATCGGTTGTCCATTCACCGAATGAAATGGTCTCATAGATCTGCCCCTTCCGCGTATCATAGTTGTAGAGCTGATCCGGCACCGACTTGATATTCTTGCCGTAGAGGGCGTTGAGCACGTCCTGATCAGGCAAAAAGAGAATGTGTTCCCGAATGTAGTTAAAGATATCTTGCGGCTGAACCCGTTGCCGGATGGCGTCCAGATTCATCAGTAAGACCCCTGAGTTGTAGTAACCATCAGCATCGAAGTTCTGCAGCCGAATCTTGTTGATCACCTCAGTTGTATTGGTCAGGCCAGTATGAATAGCGGAGGCGTAGAGGTAGTCCGATAGATCAGTTTCATAGAGACCGGTTAGGTCGTTAATGCAGAGTACGTCGGCGTCCAGATAAAGGATCTTGTGCAGATCATCTGGCAGGAGCTCGTGGGCCAGGAGCCGGTAATAGATGGTGGTGGGATAGCGGTCGGTGACGGGCGCGTCCTTAAACATCTCGCTTTTCACCATTACAGGGTGATAGGTCATTCCCAGTTGCTGACAAAAAGCCGCTAATTGTGGGCCCTGTTGCAAGGGCTCCTTTTGAATCACGTAAACGTCAAAATTGTCTGCGTTGGTATTGACCTTAATTGATAGCAATACGGTTGCCAACTGTGTAGTATAATGATCATCAATTGAGAATAGTAAATTCATTTCAACGGTCCTCCTCATA
>CAMCCW010000031.1 GCA_945873395.1 uncultured Lactobacillus sp.
TCAGCCATCATTTTCTTTTGCATTGCCTTAGCTTGCTTCATCATTTGTTGCATATTCATTCCACGCATCATTTTTCTATCCATCCTTTACATTTAATTATCTTCTATTTTAACAATATCATCGCCAAAAAGCTGCTTAGCTGCCGCAACGGGATCCTGACTGTCAGTCTGCGATTGGTTGCCTGGCTGGGGACTCAGACCACCTTCATCGTCTTCAGCCGGAGGTTCCTCCGGTAGTGGCGGTTCCTCTGCTGGTGCCGGTGCGGTTGGTGCAGACTGACTCTGTGGCATTGGGACCGTTGACTCAGGACGCGGCTGTGCAGTCGACTGTTGTGTCGAGGCCGGTTGTGTTTGCTGTTGATGAGCCCCTGACTTGCGGTGACCGAGGCCGTGCTCCTTAATATAGTTTTTCCTAATCTGCGGCCACTTGTCTTGAGGAACAAAGACCACCTTGTGTTCGCTCCCCATCAGTTGCTGCAGAGCACTCTCCATTGCCGTGATCAGGTTGTCGTCCGTCGTGGCCTCCTGAAAAAGGAAGGCATAATTAAAGGCGACAATCACACCAGTCGCACTAGCCGCTACCGGCTTAGAGACGTGGAGTAGTGACCGCTGTGGAACGGTCAGGTGGTTAAGCATATCTTCCCACAGGTTCTGGATATTGACCAGGTCTTTTCTGGTCGCAGCCCCGAGGACTGGATTGATTTGGCTCAAATTAACCTGAACATTTCGTTGTTTGACCCGCGGTTGAGCTGGCTTCTTGGCCGGCCCCACCCCAGTTGCTTTGAGCTGTTGAACCGTCTGCTGGAGCTGCTGGATCTCCTGTTGCAGTTGCTTAATTGTGGCATTAGCAGCCAAATTAGGCTGCTGCTGGGCCTGCTCCTGCTGAGGGGCTGGCGAGGCCGCCGCCCCCTCCTTGATCTGGCAAAGCTTGACCGTCAAAACTTCCAGGTAGACATCTGGATGAGTCGTAAAGCGCATTTCCTCTTGAATGTCATTGAGCTCGTCGATCATCTGATAGAGCCCCGCAGCCGATACCGCCGCACTGAGCTCTTTAAAATCCTCATCCTTGAGACCGGTGGCCGCCACGCTGATCAGGTCCGGGGATTCTTGATAGAGAAGAACATCCCGGATAAAGGAGATCAGGTCTTCAATAAAGCGTTGACCATCCTTCCCCTCGCCCAAGATATCCTTCATTGTGTCAAGGGCCTTCGCGCTCTCGTGGTGGGCCAGCTCTAAGAAGTACTTCTTGAGCAGCTGCTTGGTTACACTACCGGTTACTAGCAGGGCGTCGTCGAGTTTGACCTCGTTGTCGCTAAAGGAGAGTACCTGATCCAAAATACTCAGGGCATCCCGCATTCCCCCCTCAGCGGCGTTGGCAATTACCCAGAGAGCCTTGTCCTCGTAATCTACCTTCTTCTGATCCAGGATGTACTTCATCCGGTCGAAGGCATCCTGAGCACTGATTCGGCGAAAATCGAAGCGCTGAACTCGCGAGATGATCGTTAGGGGGATCTTGTGCGGCTCGGTCGTTGCTAAAATAAAGATGACGTTTGCCGGTGGCTCTTCCAAAGTTTTCAGCAGAGCATTAAAGGCCCCAGTCGAGAGCATGTGAACTTCGTCGATGATGTAGACCTTGTAGTCGGCCTGGGTCGGCGCATACTTGGCCTTATCCCGAATATCTCTGATCTCTTCGACCCCGTTGTTGGAGGCCGCATCGATTTCAATCACATCGTTAAGCTGTCCCTTGGTAATCGCTTGACAGATCTCACACTGATTGCAGGGTTCACCATCCTTAGAATGATGACAGTTAACCGCCTTAGCAAAAATTTTGGCGGCGGAAGTCTTCCCCGTTCCCCGGGGACCTGCAAAGAGGTAGGCGTGACTGATCTGATTAGTGATAATTGCGTTCTTTAAGGTCTGGGTAACAATCTGTTGGCCGACCAGCTCGTCAAAGCGCTGGGGCCGCCAAACCCGGTATAAAGCCTGATAACTCACGCTAACCTTCCTTTCTGATAACAAAGTGCTAGTAAATATTATACAAGTTTTCCCTGGCAATTTGTTACCAATCTGTTTGGCAATTCAATAAATTAAAGAGGCCCACAGCAAGAAAATCTCGCTATGAGCCTTGAGTTGATTATCAATAAAACTTAGAGCACAAGCTGCTTCATACTTAGTGCTGCTTCCTTCCGGACCTGACACGGTTCGTAAGTGCAACCTTGCTCTAAGGCCTTACGGCAATATTTATAGTACACTACTTCGCCGTGAAATGCTAGCCCTTTGCCCGACGTTTTTTACGGGCCAGCTTTTTCTTTCGCCGAATCTCGCGGAAAAAGTCCTTTAGCATCTGGCTGCACTCGGCCCCTAGTAGGCCACTTTCGACATTCACCTGGTGGTTCAGTCGCTGATCATTCAATAAGTGGTAGAGGCTGTCCACGGCACCGGCCTTGGGATCCTTGGCCCCGTAGTAAACATTCTTGATCCGGGCATTAACAATTGCCCCGCTACACATAATGCAGGGCTCCAGGGTCACGTAGAGGTCACAGTCTTCCAGGCGCCAGCTGCCCAAGGCCGTGCACGCCTCCATAATTGCCAACATCTCCGCGTGGTAGGTCACGTCCTGGAACTTCTCACGCATGTTGTGCCCCCGGCCGATGATCTGGCCTTCATGGACAACCACGGCGCCAATTGGAACCTCGCCGAGGATTTCTGCTTGATGGGCTTCCTTAATGGCTGCCCGCATATACTTTTCATGAATTTTTTCGTCTGTCATAAAACTTCTCCATAAGATTAAAACACTTTTCGCCGTTTCCAGTGTATAATAGTTATCTGAGTTTTATCTAGTGATCACCCAAAAAGTTTCACAAAGTTAATCCCCGTCATCGTTACCATATATCGTGTTTCACTAATCATGTAGCACAATATATGGCATTTTTTGATTGATTTTTCCGTATTTCCCACTATACTAGAAAACATCAATAAACGATAACTTGAGTAAGGGGAAATTAGTATGGTAACTGTCTTTTCCAAAAATAACTGCATCCAATGCAAGATGACGAAGAAGTTCTTAACACAACACAAGATTGACTTTGTCGAGCACAACATCGATGAACAGCCAGAATACGTCGCCAAGCTGAAGGCCGAGGGCTTTATGGCCACTCCGGTTGTCAAGCTTCCTAACGGTAACGCATTTTCTGGCTTCCGTCCAGATCGTCTTCAACAATTAGCATAGTCGTTGAAAGCTAATAACCAGCCAGGTAGAAAAGTGAGTTTGACCACCTTCTCCCTGGCTTATTTATTGTCACCAACAGCAATTAGAAAGTGAGCACATCAGTATGGCATTATCTGACATTGACCTGACAAAGGTTCGTTACTTTGACCTCAACAACGAAGTTAACATCCCCCGCAACGGGCAGATTCAACTAGATAAAGATAAGGAAGCCCTCGAAGACTTTATTGAGCACAACGTTAAGCCCAATACCAAACGGTTCTCTTCATTAGAGGAACGGTTCACCTGGCTAGAGGATCACGACTACATTGAACGTGGCTTCATGGATAAATACAGCCTGGCCTTCATCAAGAAGTTATACGACTACCTCAAGGCCCAGGACTTCCACTTCCACTCCTTCATGGCCGCTTACAAGTTTTATGCCCAATACGCCCTGCGGACCAATGACAAGGAATACTACCTGGAAAACTACATTGATCGGGTCGCAATGAACGCTCTCTACCTCGCCGACGGAGACCAGGACCTGGCCATGGACCTCGCTGACGAAATTATTCACCAGCGCTACCAACCAGCCACCCCAACCTTCCTCAACGTGGGCCGGAAACGGCGGGGGGAATTCATCTCCTGCTTTGCCATCCAGACGACTGACGACATGAACACCATCGGCCGAACGATCAACTCCGCTCTCCAGCTCTCCAAGATCGGTGGTGGGGTCGGCATTAACCTCTCCAATCTCCGGGAAGCCGGGGCCCCGATCAAGAAGATCAAGGGCGCGGCCAGTGGGGTTGTCCCGGTCATGAAGCTTCTTGAAGATAGTTTCTCCTACTCTAACCAGTTGGGCCAACGGCAAGGGGCCGGTGTGGTCTACCTAAGTGTCTTCCACCCCGACATCATCGAATTTTTGGGTGCTAAGAAGGAAAATGCCGACGAAAAGATTCGCCTGAAGACCCTCTCTTTAGGGGTCACCGTTCCGGACAAGTTCTATGAACTGGTCGAAGCGAATAAGGATATGTACCTCTTCAGTCCCTACGACGTGGAACGGGTCTATGGCGTACCATTCTCCTACGTGGACATCACGAAGGAGTACGACAACATGGTTGCCAACGACGAGATCCACAAGAAGAAGGTCAACGCCCGTGACCTGGAGGATGAAATTAGTAAGCTCCAGCAAGAATCCGGTTACCCATATATCATCAATATCGACACCGTCAACCGGGCCAACCCAATTGACGGTAAGATCGTCATGAGTAACCTCTGCTCCGAGATCGCCCAGGTACAGGTCCCATCTCGGGTCAACGATGACCAGACCTACACCAAGCTGGGCCAAGACATCAGTTGTAACCTTGGTTCAACCAATATTGCCAACATGATGGACAGCCCAGACTTTGGCCGGTCCGTCCGGGCAATGGTGCGGGGCCTGACCCGGATCAGTGACGTTGAGCATATCGATACCGTGCCAACCATCGAGCACGGTAACGACCTTACTCACTCCATCGGGTTGGGCGCCATGGGACTACATGGCTACCTAGCCAAGAACCACATTCAGTACGGTAGTCCGGTAGCCATCGAATTTACTGGCGTCTACTTCATGCTGCTGAACTATTGGTCACTGGTCACCTCCAACGAAATCGCCAAGGAACGGGGCAAGTCCTTCCATGACTTTGACAAGAGTGCCTATGCCGATGGTTCCTACTTTGATAAGTACGTTAATAAGGATTGGCGCCCTCAATCCGATGTCGTCAAGGATCTCTTTAACGGGATCTTCCTCCCTGGTCCTGATGACTGGAAGAAGCTTCGTGACCGCGTCATGCAGGATGGACTCTACAACGCCTACCGTTTAGCCGTGGCACCAAATGGTTCAACAGCCTACATCAACGATTCAACAGCCAGTCTGACTCCAATCGTCAACCGAATTGAAGAACGGCAGGAAAAGATGATTGGGAAGATCTACTACCCAGCCCCATACCTGTCAAACGACACCATGCCATACTACAAGTCCGCCTACGATATGGACATGCGGAAGGTCATCGACACATATGCTGCCGCTCAACAGCACGTCGATCAGTCCATGTCCCTAACCCTCTTCATGCGGTCCACCATTCCGGATGGGCTCTACGACTGGAAGGCCGGCCGAACTAATAAGATGACGACCCGGGACCTCAACCTCCTGCGGCACTACGCCTACAAGAAGGGCATCAAATCGATCTACTACATCCGGACCTTCACCGACGACAACGACGAGATTGGCGCCAACCAATGTGAAAGCTGCGTCATTTGATTTGCTACCAGGCACCTGCTAAACTTAAGAACGCTAATACGATAGATATTTGTTTAATTATGATAAAGGAGTCGCACTAATGAAGCTTGAAGAAAAATTTAAGCCACTAGAGAGTTACAAGGCGATCAATTGGAACGAGGTTTCCGATATGATCGATAAGGCGACCTGGGAAAAGCTGACTGAGCAGTTCTGGTTAGATACCCGGATCCCCGTTTCCAACGATCTTGATGATTGGCGAGAACTCGACGATGATCACCGTTGGACCGTCAGCCACGTCTTTGGGGGCCTCACCCTTCTGGATACCGTCCAATCTGAGGCTGGTATGACTGCCCTCAAACAAGACGTCAAAACCCAGCATGAGACCGCCGTCTTGAACAACATTCAGTTCATGGAATCAGTCCACGCTAAGAGTTACTCCACCATCTTCTCTACTTTGAATACCCCCGACGAGATTGAGGAAATCTTCAAGTGGTCAGATTCTGAAGAGTACCTGCAAAATAAGGCAACGCGGATCGCTAACATGTACCTCGATCCCGAAGAAGATCCCCTGAAGAAGAAGGTTGCCAACGTCTTCTTGGAAACCTTCCTCTTCTATTCCGGCTTCTACACCCCGCTCTACTACCTGGGGCACAACAAGCTGAACAACGTCGCTGAAATCATCAAGCTGATCCTCCGTGACGAATCCGTTCACGGTACCTACATCGGCTACAAGTTCCAGGTAGGCATGCATGACCGGACCGAAAAGCAACAGCAGGATCTGAAGGACTGGATGTACAACTTCCTCTATGATCTCTACAGCAACGAGGAAGACTACACCCACCTCCTCTACGACCAGGTCGGTTGGACGAACGACGTTTTGACCTTCATTCGTTACAATGCCAACAAGGCCCTGATGAACCTCGGTCAGGATCCACTCTTCCCTGATACAGCGGCTGATGTTAATCCGGTGGTCATGAACGGGATTTCCACTTCAACTTCTAACCATGACTTCTTCAGTCAAGTCGGTAATGGTTACCGGCTCGGTGAAGTGGAAGCAATGAGTGATGACGACTACAACATCAAGGACCCTAACGCCGGTAAAGATAAGAATTCACGTGAATAACTAGACGAGCCCCGTCAACTGGTTGCCCAGCTGACGGGGCTTTTTTGTATCTACTCATGTGAAACTTAATTCAAGCAATGAATGAACCGAATTTTATAAGATCCGCAGTTTCAAAAATTATACCAATGTTTTTATTAATTGGCCGCGCCTTTACGGGAGCATGATGTAAGCGAATTCACTAATATAACCATTGTTCAAGCAGTCACAAAGTTCTTGATTTTCCCAAAGGCATATATTACTATTAATCATGTTCAAAACATAACAAACTTATTAAAAACCAAAGGAGCAATTTGTTATGGCTAATCAAAAGAAGCAAACTACTGAATCTAAAGAAACCAAGCAGCAACAAGCTCAAGCTATGATCGATGATCTGATGAAGAAGAGCTTAGATGCCTTTGAAAAATTAAGATATTATTCACAAGAACAAGTTGACAAGATCTGTCAGGCAATGGCCCTGGCTGCTGAAGAACACCACATGGACTTAGCCGTTGACGCCGCTAAGGAAACTGGCCGTGGGGTTGCCGAAGATAAGGCGATCAAGAACATCTACGCCAGTGAATACATCTGGAACAATATCCGCCACGACAAGACGGTCGGCATCATCGAAGACAACGATGAGGATCAAACCATCACCATCGCGGACCCACTGGGTGTCATCGCTGGGATCGTTCCGGTTACTAACCCAACGTCAACCACGATCTTCAAGTCCATCATCTCTGCTAAGACGCGGAACACGATCATCTTCTCATTCCACCCACAAGCCCTCCAATCTTCCATCAAGACCGCTAAGATCTTACAGGAAGCCGCTGAAAAGGCCGGTGCTCCAAAGAACATGATCCAATGGATTCCACAATGTAGCATTGAAGCTACCACGGCCCTGATTCAGAACCCGAACACCGCCACTATCCTGGCAACTGGTGGCCCAGCCATGGTTAAAGCTGCTTACAGTTCTGGTAACCCAGCATTAGGGGTTGGTCCTGGTAACGGTCCAGCCTACATCGAAAAGTCTGCTAACATCGCTCGTTCCATCTACGACATCGTACTTTCCAAGACCTTCGATAACGGGATGATCTGTGCTTCTGAAAACTCCGTCGTAGTTGACGATGAAATCTACGACCAGGTTAAGGAAGAATTCAAGAAGTGGAACTGCTACTTCATCAAGCCAAACGAAATCAAGACCTTCACTGATGGCTTCATCGATCCTGACCGTCACCAGGTACGAGGACCAATCGCCGGTCGTTCTGCTAATGCCATTGCTGAGATGTGTGGCCTGAAGAACGTCCCAGCTAACACCAAGGTTCTGATTGCCGAATACGACGGTGTCGGTGACAAGTACCCACTCTCTGCCGAAAAACTTTCCCCAGTGCTGACCATGTACCGGGCAACCTCCCGTGAAAACGCCTTTGACATCTGCCGTCAACTGCTGCACTACGGTGGTGAAGGTCACACGGCGGCTATCCACACCCTGGATGACGACCTGGTTACTAAGTACGGTCTGGAGATGCGGGCATCCCGGATCATCGTTAACTCCCCATCTGGTATCGGTGGAATTGGTAACATCTACAACAACATGACACCTTCCCTGACCCTGGGAACTGGTTCCTACGGTGGTAACTCTGTTTCACACAACGTTACCGACTGGGACCTGCTGAACATCAAGGTAATCGCTAAGCGGCGTGAGAACCGTCAATGGGTCAAGATCCCCCCAAAAGTATACTTTCAACGGAACTCACTAAAAGAATTGCGGGATATCCCAAACATTGAACGGGCCTTCATCGTTACTGGCCCAGGGATGAGCAAGCGGGGTTACGTTCAACGGGTAATTGACCAACTGCGGCTGCGTCAAAACCGGACTGCTTACCTGGTCTTCGATGACGTCGAAGAAGATCCATCAACGAACACCGTTGAAAAGGGTGTCGCAATGATGAACGACTTCAAGCCCGACACCATCATCGCCCTCGGTGGTGGTTCACCAATGGACGCTGCCAAGGCAATGTGGATGTTCTACGAGCACCCAGAAACTTCCTGGTACGGCGTAATGCAGAAGTACCTCGATATCCGGAAGCGTGCTTACCAGATCAAGAAGCCAACTAAGGCCCAAATGATCGGAATCCCAACCACTTCTGGGACCGGTTCTGAAGTAACGCCATTCGCCGTTATCACCGACTCCAAGACTCACGTTAAGTACCCACTGGCTGACTACGCCCTGACACCAAACATTGCAATCGTGGACTCTCAATTCGTTGAAACGGTCCCAGCCAAGACCACGGCCTACACTGGTCTGGACGTTATCTGCCACGCTACTGAATCATACGTTTCCGTAATGGCAACCGACTATACCCGTGGTTGGTCAATGCAAACCGTCAAGGGCGCGATGGAATACCTGCCAAAGTCTGTCCGCGGTGACAAGCTGGCCCGGCGGAAGATGCATGACTTCTCTACAATGGCCGGAATGGCATTCGGTCAAGCCTTCCTGGGAATCACCCACTCACTGGCCCACAAGATGGGTGGTGCGTTCGGTCTTCCTCACGGTCTGCTGATCGCCATCGCTATGCCACAAGTAATCCGTTTCAACGCTAAGCGGCCACAAAAGCTTGCTCTCTGGCCACACTACGAGACTTACCACGCAACCAAGGACTACGCCGACCTGGCACGGTTCATTGGTCTGCAGGGTAACTCAGACGAAGAACTGGCTGAGGCTTACGCTAAGAAGTACATCGAAGTGGCACACGAATGTGGTGTTAAGTTAAGTCTGAAGGACAACGGTGTTACCCGTGAACAATTTGACAAGGTTGTTGACGACCTCGCTGTCCTGGCTTACGAAGATCAATGTACTACTACCAACCCGGTTGAACCACTGGTTAGCCAACTCAAGGAACTCCTTGAACGCTGCTACGACGGTACCGGTGTTGAAGAAAAATAACAAATTAATTTGATTAGCTAAGAGTGCCACCTGACGACTGCCAGGTGGCACTTTTTGTTGTTTTAAGAATTTTCCAAGTCCGCCTCCCCTCGCCATTCTGGTTCCCTGAATCTGGTAAAATTAGAGTAAACACCAATAAAGGAGGCTTTTATGCTCAAAGAGTTTAAAGAATTTATCGCCCGTGGAAACGTGATGGATATGGCTGTCGGGATCATTGTCGGTTCTGCATTCACCACCATCGTTAAAGACCTGGTCGCCTACCTGATTAACCCCCTGATTGGGCTTTTCATTGGAAAAATCGACCTATCCAACATTGTCTTTACCGCCGGCGCGGCCCAGTTCAAGGTCGGCTCGTTCCTAAATGCCGTAATCAACTTCCTGATCATCTCTTTCGTTGTCTTCCTCCTGGTTAAGGGGGTAAACCACTTCCGGGGCAAGAAAGAAGAGGAGCCAGAGGAAAAGCCGAGCGCTGAGGTGCAATACCTCAAGGAGATTGCTGAAACCCTGAAGCAGCAAGGTACTCCCACAAGCACCAAAAGTAGTGAGAACGTAAAGGATCGCTAACTAAAAAAAGCAGATACCCTATCAGGCACCTGCTTTTTTTAATTATCATACTCGTTATCACCGGACTGGGTTATCAACTCCAGGGTGTTATCAGCAGTCATATTATCCTCAACCGTATCCTGATCCCGGTCATGATCGTTGACAGCATTATCCCCGCTCGTGGTCTGCAACCGGTAACCATCGATCCCGGCGGCATGGACCTCGTTATCACCAGAATCATTGTTAACCCGGTAGTAACCTCTAACTCGCAGCTGGTGAGCCGTAAAGTCGCCAGAATTTAATTCAGCATGGCCACCACTGAGCGTCAGATTATCTAGGTCAACGTCACCACTGGCCACATCGATTTTAGTATCATCCAGGTCGACCCCGTTAATGTCGAGATCACCACTGCCCATCTTGATTGTGCCTCCGTTGATCTGGGCATCGCGAGGCAGGGTAATCGTCAGCTGGTCATCAAAACCATTAATATGAAAGTAGAAGCCCCGGTCATTATCTGGTTGTTTAATTACTAAGGTGTGCCCTCTCTTTACAACAATCGGCTTGTTCTTGGTCAAACCATGATAGTTCACCCGGAAGGCGGCCCCACGTTTAATCCGTACATTAGCCGTCGTCACGTCCAGGTTAACCTTATCAAAACGGCGGTTAGTCAGTCGCCAGCTCGCCTGCCGCTGAACCCGCGGCCGGCCATTGTGAAAGTCTACATTACGATCACCATGATTCAAGTAACCAATCATGAGAGCAACCAGGCCGACAATCAAAACCAGCCAGCCGATTTTAAACATCCGTTTCATAATCAAGCTTCCTCCCTTCTGGACTGAATTTTCTGGTAAACAAACTTAGCAAAGTTGGCGATTGCCTGAGCTAACAAGCGGATCAGCCAGTAAAGGAGTGGTAGGCAAACCATAAAGCCCCCGATGGCGCTTAGACCGATTCCGCCGTAGAAGAGCCCGGTCATTGGTTCCGTCGTCAGAAGAGCGATGCCTACGTACAGGGTTGCAACTGCGGCAACGGCCAGCGAGGCAACTAAGGCCAGGGCCCCAATAATCACCCCAAACAGGCAAGCCGCCAGAGCGATCAAGGTGACCACTGCCACCAGCCCGATCCCAAAGGTCAACGGTGAGGTGATGATAGCGACCAACACCCACCAGAAGACCCGCCAGCTGGAATGAGGACTGGCCGGGCGTCCATCCTTCTTCGACTGGTCGTTGGACTTGATTGAGTAGTCCGCCAAAATCTTCCGGCTTAATTGACGCGGCGTGCCGAGGCGCTCTTCAATGGCCTGTCGACTGTCCAGCCCACCGTCAGCAATAAACTCATTATAAAACTCCAGTGCATCCTGGCGCTCCGCTTCTGTTAACGGACTGAGGTAGCTGGCCAGTTCGCTGATATATTTCTCACGCTCATTCATTTTTCGTTCCCCTCCCCCGTCGGATTGAATAATTGATCAAGAGTATTCTTATAGTCGTTCCAGAGCTTTCGCACCCGTTCCAGGTGGGCTTCACCATCAGCCGTAATCTGATAATAACGACGGTTACGTCCCTGATAAGACTGGTCGTAGGTAGTCACAAAGCCATCCCGCTTCAGTCGGCGGAGCACCGGGTACATTGTTGATTCGGAGACCGTGATGACCTCCTGGACACGCTGGGTCAGGGCATAGCCATAGTAGTCATCCTGTTTGAGAATGGCCAGCACGATCCCATCCAGCAGGTCCGCGGTGATCTGAATTTTCATTAATACTGCCTCCTTCATCCTATATTATATTCTATATAGTATTATATCGGATTGCATTCAAGGAAGCAACCACTTTAATGACACGTACAATTATCCTATTATGTGCCAGGAAGAAACAGTTATCTTCATATCCCCATTCGCTAACTAATTGCACCATCTTGTCCATTAACTGGCCATTTATCAATACACAATGCTTAACGATAGACCAGTATTGACCTACAATGAAGGTGATCGATGAGGAAGATCATTGATCCGTTGTCACAATGTAAACTCTAAGGAGGGGTGTCTTATGTTTAACTTTGTATTTTGGGTTTTAGCCATTTGGTTTGTCGTCAATGTGGTATGGATGTGGTTCAAGCTCGATGATCAAACGTTACAAAAGACCTTCGCTTGGATTAATGTTTGTGCAATTGTAATTGGATTCTGGGTATACTACGGTGTTACCCACGACGCTAGCGGAATTGATGGCTGGTTCATCACCATGAACTGGGTCAACATCGCTGTCGCTGCTATTCAGTTCTACTTTGGCTACCGGAACGTAACGAATACGCACAACGCTCACAACGTTCACCACAAGGCTGCTTAAGTAATGAATAAAATCCCAATTAGCTCGTCGGGCCAATCAGTAGTTCGACGAGCTTTTCATTGCTTTAAATATAATTATTTTTGCGGAAAGCGCTTGCAATATCGTCAATGTTGATCTACAGTAAAGCCGAGGTGGTCAATTAATGTTTCACTCTTTCAACAAATTCAAACATTCTTGATCACCTCAAGGAGATGCTTTGCAATGAAAGCTGCTGTAGTACGTGACAATTGTGATGGTTACTTTGACGTTAAGGACGTTCAACTGCGTGATCTTAAAGCAGGTGAAGCCCTGGTTAAGATGGAATACTGTGGCCTCTGCCACACCGATCTCCACGTTGCGGCTGGTGACTTTGGCAAGGTTCCGGGCCGAATTACCGGTCACGAAGGAATCGGCCGAGTCGTCAAGGTCGCTCCCGGGGTCACCAGTGTCAAGGTTGGTGACCGGGTTTCAATCGCCTGGTTCTTCTCCGGCTGTGGACACTGTGAATACTGTGTCAGCGGTAATGAATCCCTTTGCCGTCACGTCAAGAACGCCGGCTACAACGTTGATGGTGCAATGGCTGAATATTGCATTGTCGAAGCTAACTATGCGGTCAAGGTTCTTGAAAATCTCGACCCGGTTAAGGCAACGTCAGTAACCTGTGCCGGAGTTACCACTTACAAGGCCATTAAGACCAGCGAGATTCGTCCTGGTCAATGGATCGCCATTTATGGTGCTGGTGGTCTCGGTAACCTCGGGGTTCAATGGGCCAAGAATGTCTTCAAGGCGCACGTCATCGCGGTTGACATTAATGACGATAAGCTACAATCTGCTAAGGAAAACGGTGCTGATATCACCATCAATTCAGCTAAGACCGACCCAGCTAAGGAAATTCAAGACAAGGTTGGTGGCGTCCAGGCGGCGGTCGTAACCGCTACTGCACCAATTTGCTACGACCAGGCTCTGGCCTCCGTCAAGGCTGGCGGTAAGGTCGTTGCCGTTTCCTTACCAAAGGGCAACATTGATGTTCCAATCTCTAAGACCGTCCTCGACGGGATTGAGATTGTCGGCTCACTAGTTGGTACCCGGCAAGGCCTTGCCGAGGCCTTCCAGTTAGCCGCAGACGGGGGAATTGATCCAATCGTCCACACCCGGAAGCTCAGTGAAATCAACGATATCGTTGACGAAATGAAGGCCGGAAAGATTATTGGACGGATGGTTGTCGACTTTACCAATGGTGCCAACTAAGCTTAAACTTTAGAAGGTAATCGTTACGGAGCAATTCGGTAACGCTTAAAAATAGAATTTGGATCATGACAGGGTTATCGTCCTTGTCATGATCCAATTTTTTTAAAAAGAAAAAAGCCGCCAAACAGCGACTTTTTCTGTATTAATGAATGTGAGACTACTTAAGGGTAACAGTAGCACCAGCGGCTTCAAGCTTTTCCTTGATGTCGTTAGCTTCGTCTTCCTTAACGTCTTCCTTGATAGCTGAAGGAGCGTTGTCAACAAGGTCCTTAGCATCCTTCAGGCCGACACCAGTGATGTCCTTAACAGCCTTGATAACCTTAACCTTGGCAGCACCTGGTTCAGTCAATTCAACAGTGAAGCTGTCCTTAGCAGCAGCGTCGCCACCAGCAGCACCGGCAACAGCAACTGGAGCAGCAGCAGAAACGTCGAATTCGTCTTCGATAGCCTTAACGAGGTCGTTAAGGTCAGAAATTGATGCTTCCTTTAATGAAGCAATGATAGCATCCTTATCAAAAGCCATG
>CAMCCW010000032.1 GCA_945873395.1 uncultured Lactobacillus sp.
AGTTCGAGCCCTGGGAGTTGGAACCTTGGGAGTTAGAACCTTGAGAATTCGAGCCTTGAGAGTTGGAACCCTGAGAATTTGAACCTTGGGAGTTAGAACCTTGAGAGTTGGAACCTTGGGAGTTGGAACCTTGAGAGTTGGAACCTTGGGAATTGGATCCTTGGGAGTTGGAGCCCTGAGAGTTCGAGCCTTGAGAGTTAGAACCTTGGGAATTGGATCCTTGAGAGTTCGAGCCCTGGGAGTTGGAACCTTGGGAGTTAGAACCTTGAGAATTCGAGCCCTGGGAGTTCGAGCCTTGAGAGTTGGAACCTTGAGAGTTGGAACCTTGAGAGTTAGAACCTTGGGAGTTGGAACCCTGAGAGTTGGAGCCCTGGGAGTTGGAACCTTGGCTGTCCTGTGAGTTCGAACCTTGAGAGTTTGAACCCTGGCTGCCTTGAGAATTCTTCTTGCTCAACAAAACTGTAAATTGCTGCTGAGTGTAGATATCGTTATCAAACTTCTGTGGTACTTTGTCGAAGTCATCATAAATCACGTGGTAACCTTGTGCCTTAAGACCATTGATCTTGTCTGTAGTGCTGTAGTTAATAGCGCTACCAGCATCACCATAGATCGGCCCAGAGGTAGTAAGTGTCGTACCAGTGTCGGCATCAATGTAGTTAACAACGGCAACCTGTTGGTTAGTGTAACGAACTTCCGTATTCTGGGTTGGGTCACCTGGGGTAACTGTAGTTGGTTGACCTTCAACAGGCCGGTACCCAGGAACATTTGGAATTGGTTCGTTTGGCGTAACCTTGGTTGGATCGTTTGGATCAGTTGGGTATTGTGGCGTTGGGGCACCCTTGATTGGGTTACCATGCTGGTCAACTGGGATCAAACTACCAGTTGGCTGGTAAACAACTACGATAACAGAATTATTACTGTCGTGCGTTACCGTCGTACCCTTAACCAGCTTGCGACTAGCAATATAACCGTTCAGGGTTGGTACAACAACATCTTTGTAAGTATCGCTGTCCTTATCCCAAGCACCTGGCGTGGTCTCGTTAGTCGTCGTGTTCGTAACATCCGGAGTCCGGTTGAAGGTGATCGTCTGAACATTGTCAGGCAATACCGTCTGACCAGCGGCATTGACGAAGTGAACTGTCTGGGTGATATTGACCGTCTTGGCGTTCTTAGCAACCGTGTTGTCCTTAGCGTAGTAGACATCAATCATCAGGTTACCGGAGTTGTAATCAAAGGTGACACCCTTAACGTTCGTGCCATCTGCCTGTTCAGCTGGCGTGACCAGTGCAACGTGTTGATTTTCAATCTTCGGTGAGGTAACTGCTGGCAGGCTTTCCTTATCTGGAACCCAGGTCAGGTGACCAATGCCAGTGATCTTACCATTATTGTCAACGGAAACTAACTGGTGGGTAACCATATCGAAGGTACCGGTCCCGACGAGGTTCATGGAGTCATTCTTGGTGCTGAACAGTTTACCTTCAGCGTTGATGTAGTTGATCGTCCGTGAAACCTTCCGCAAGAGATTTTCCTTACCATAGTTGTAATCTGGTTGCGGATGAGTTGGGTCAACTGGAACAACGGTGTGGGTGAAGTGAATCTGATAAGTATTGCCATCATACTTCAGCGTCTCACCATGAGTTGGATCGGATACCAACTGGTAACCTTGCTTTTCGTAGTTAGCAATGGTGTTCTTGGTGTCATAGTTGGCACTCTCACCCTCGTTACCGGAGAAGTGGTCGGCCTGAAGGGTGTTGCCGGTGACATCATCAATGTAGTCAACCGTTAAGTTCTTGATATTAACAATCGGCGTGTAAACAACAGTCTCAATGTCATCTGGTGTGGTCGTTGTGATCCCCGTGACTTCAGGAACCGTTTCTTGTGATACCGTGTAGCCCTTAACCGTCGGCGAAGTTACCGCGCTGAAGGTGTTATTCGTGTTGGCATCCCAGTTATCCTTATCAGTTACCAGATCGTGGGGCCCAGTGAAGGAAACTTTCTGAACTTGATCACTGACCCCATCCATCTTGGAACCATCACTCTTGATGTACCGAATAGTCCGCGTAACCGTATGGCTCAATGGTGTTGTAGCGTGGTGAAGATAAATATAGTAGATATTACCTTGGTTATTGTTGGAATTATCCTTGTATTGGTGATTCTCATTAAAGTTGTAAGCCTTGTCTCCCTGCTTGGAAGCATCATATACGTAGTGTGCCGTATTGGTGTAGTGGTTCAGAATGGTTTCTGGATCTTGACCATCTGGGAAGCTGAAGTCCTCATTAAAGTGTCCTGGGTTGGTCTTCTTCATTTCGAGAAGCTTGTAGCCATTTGGAACCTTGTCGTCTTTGGTATCAGTATCGACGAACCGAACTTCACCTTGTTCATCGTCACCTTGATAGAAGACATAGACATTACCAATTTGGCCACGTTGACTTGGATAGGTTACATCAAATGAAGCAGCTCCAGAAGCCGGAATTACAGCCTTATCATTAGAACCAAGCGTAATCGTCCGGCCATTGCCTAGGGTAATCACATTACCATTTTGCTTGATAGTCGTTACCAAATGATAATGTTTAAATTCATTTGATTTCGGTAAGATAACTGTTCCTTGAGATTTTGGATCTTGTGCTGGAAGTGAAACAGCAGACATATCCTTACTAATTGGCATCCCAGTATCAACGTTTAGATAGTGAACGAGTAATCCTGCCTGGTCTTCCAACGTCGAAGCCGTTCCAGGGAAGTTATACCGTGCACTTGACCCGATTTTATTACCATTTACGTCTAGACGTTGAATTCTTGCACTCATTCCTGCTGGTAGATCATTGCTTGGGATAAGAGTTATTTGTGTACACATTTCCAACGGACTATTATTTAAGACACCAGAGTAAAATTGTTTTGTATTAGCAAGTGCCTTCGCTGGATCATTACTCAATGCAACCGTTTCAGATACCTTAGATAGGCGGTCATAATCACCATCATTCAATTGAATATCCTTATTTGGAACATGGAATACTACTAGTGCTGTTCCAGCATTTTGTAATGAATACTCCACACCTTCAAAGTTGTCCTTATCCATTTGAGCCAACGTTGAGTTATCAGCTACCTTTTAGGTGTATAGCTACCTCCCAAAATCTCAAGTCCATCGTTCTTTATATTTCCTTGGTCATCCGAAGCAAAAAGATATTTAAGTGAATGAGCACTAGTTATTCCTATATTGTATTGAGGATCATTAATGCTTTTTACTGTACCGTCTTGATTTTCAACATTTATGCGATAATAAAAATTATGTTGTGATAAATTAACATTACCCTTCTGACCATTACTATCAAGTAACTCTTTGAATGTCGCAGCATTGGGCACAACCGAATTAAATGTGAAATCGTCTAAACTAATACCATTTGCCCAGCCGTTATTAACGTACCCGTAGAAATTAGATCTAAACGGCATATTTGGAAAATTGGTGTGAGTAAAATTAAAAGTATATTCGCCAATTTCCTGGTTACTATGATTTACGATAGTAACTGACTCAGTATATGGATATTTATCAGAAGAAGATAACGGTAAGAAAGTTCGCTTATCGGATTGGTAGTTAAATTGAAGCTTACCCGCATTATTTCCGTTAGCCAAAGTAGTAAATGATAGCGTTGCTTTACCTAAAAGTTTGACATTATTAGTTACATTTACATACAAAGTCTGGCAACCATTGCTATCCAGATTACTTAAGAATAATTGACCAATCGTTTGACCATCATTTGTCTTAATCTCACTTAAAGCAGAATCAACAAAGTGTATAAACTTCTTATTGGAACTTGAGTAATCAAAGGTTGCTAAATCAATAACATTACCTTTCTTTAAGTATTTGGAATCAATACTAAAATTACCTTGAATATCATAACGGTCCCAACTAGAAAATGTAGTATCATTGGTCGTCGGTAAGTCTTTTCCATCTTGTTTTATCAACTTTACAGTAGTCATGTCTGCCCACTGAGTCTGTGATTGATTTTGATCATTTTCTGCCAATGATTGAGCAACTGCAGGTGCCTGGCTAGAGACTGCCCCACTTTTGATATTCAGCGTCGTCGTTGATTCTGATTGGGTAGCGTCACTTATCCCTGCTACACTGTTAGTAGCAACACTACTATTAACCGCTGCGGTGCTATTCGTGGCACTCTGCACTGCAGAAGTTGGTGCAGCTGATTGAGCAATAATGGACGTTGGTGCAGAGGTTACTGGTGCTACTGATGCAGAAGCAACCGCTGGAGTAGTACTCGTGCTAGTAGCTGATTGTGTTTGGGCAGCTGCTTGTGGCTGACTCCGCAATACCGCAGTGTTCCCGGTCTCAGCCTGGTTAGCCTGAGTAACCTGACCACCATTGTCAGTTGGAGCGGCTGGTGTAGTCTGGTCCGCGTGAGCGACCGTGTTACCACCCAAGTAGAAGGTCGTCCCTAGCAGAACAGATGTGACCCCAATGCCGAGTTTACGCAGGCTCCAATGTTGTGTCTTATCTGCTTGTAAAACATCTTTAAGATAGCGATTATTTTTCGAAACCATTTTGTATTCTCCCCTCTATAAAAACTCGAATAGTTGTGCTCCCCCACCACAAACTGGGCAAGTCTGTGCCTATTCAGATACTCAACTTATAAGCTATTTATAAATCAATTTATAGCTTTCATGTTTCATTTTAGAAAAAAATAGCAACCTTTTCGGCCACCATGTTTTTAATAGATTTTGGAGTTGAATTTGTTAAATCTTTTATAAAGCGTTAAATAACAAGGGTTTCCGTTTGACTGTTTACCACTTTACAGAGTTTAACAGAAGGAATAATTTTGTTTGACATATGATTATTTTATCATTTGTGTCTTCGAAAGTGCTTACATTACTAAAAGATCGCCGCTTTCTGTCAAGAAAGTGGCGATTTTTTATTCACTAAATTAAGCCATCCTTAACCAAGCATTCAGCGTTTTCCACCGTGTTCCAGGCGGCCCCCTTCAGGAGGTTATCGGCCACGACCCACATGTTGAAGGAGCCGGGGTTCTCCTCATCGGCCCGCAGACGACCAACGAAGGTATCGCGCTTGCCAACGGCGTTCAGTGGTTGTGGGTAGACCTGGTGAGCAGGGTCATCCTGCAGAACCACGCCTGGAGCGTCCTTCAATGCTTCCCGCAGCTGATCGACAGTCACACTTGGGTCATCGACCGTGAAGTAGACCGTTTCACCGTGAGCGATCGGGACTGGAACCCGGACACAGGTAGCGGTGACCTTGATGTCCTTAGCGTTCATATCATTCAGCATGATCTTCTTGGTCTCGTGGATCATCTTCCACTCCTCATGGGTGTAGCCGTTGTCCTCAAAGACATCGATCTGCGGCAGGAGGTTAAAGGCCAGTGGGTAGTGCTTCTTGTCCCCCTTGGTTGGCAGGATCTTGGCATCGTCTTGGATGTCCTTACCGTCTAAGTAGTCCTGGGCTTCCTGCTTCAGTTCATTCAGAGCTGACTGACCAGCACCGGAAGCGGCCTGGTAGGTGGAGACGATGACCTGCTTGAGGCCGAACGCCTTGCGGATTGGTTCCAGAGCCACGACCATCTGAATGGTTGAGCAGTTCGGGTTGGCCACGATCCCGTGGTGGTTTTTCAATGCCGCCTCGTTAACCTCGGGCACCACCAACGGCACGTCCGGTTCCATCCGGAAGGCACTGGTGTTGTCGACACAGACGGCGCCGCGCTTGACCGCTTCCGGCAGCAGTTTCTTCGATACGCTCCCACCGGCGGATGAGAGGACCAGGTCGATCCCCTCAAAGGAATCGGGCGTGGCCTCCTCGACCGTGATTGGTTGACCCTTGAACTGAAGCTGCTTACCAGCAGACCGGCTGGAGGCCAGGAGCTTCAGACTCTTGACCGGGATGGTTGATTGTTCCAACTGCTGAATCATGCGGGTACCGACCGCACCGGTGGCCCCTAAAATTGCGACATTATATTCCTTACTCATATGACGATTCTTCTTTCTCTCTGTGCTAAAGGATATTCTCCAGGCCAATCACCAGGTGGTCCAATTGGTCAATCTTCTCTAAGGCAACCTTGACCCCGCTCATGAAGGACTGGCGGTCAAAGGAGTCCTGCCGGATGGTTAGGGCCTCGCCGGCACCGCCGAAGAGGACCTGCTCGTGGGCGATGTAGCCCGGCAGGCGGACGGCGTGGATCTTGATGCCATGGTAGTCACCACCGCGGGATCCCGGCAGACTCTCCTGCTCGTCGGGGCTGGTCTCGTGTTCTTCGCGCACCTGGTCTATCAGCTTGGCCGTGCTCAGGGCAGTGCCGGATGGGGCATCCTTCTTGTCGGCATGGTGCATCTCAATAATCTCGACGTCTGGGAAGTAAGCTGCGGCCTCCTTGGCGAACTTCATCAGCAGAACCGCGGACATCCCGAAGTTCGGGGCGATCAGTCCACCCAAGTGCTGCTGGTCGCTGAGCTGGACCAGTTCATCTTCCTGGTCGTCAGTCAGCCCGGTCGTGCCGACGATCGGCCGCATCCCGTGCTGAATGGCGAACTTGACGTTTTCGTAGACGGCGTCCGGCAGGGTGAAGTCGATCCAGACATCCGCGACGTCGTCCTCAATGTCGGCCAGCTGGTGGTAGACCTTCACTGTGGAGTCCAGGTGGTATTGGGCAGCCTGGTCCGCTGCCAAATGGGGTGCTAGGACGGCCGTCAGTTGGACATCTGGCAGGGAGTTGACCAGCTCCACAGCCTTTTGCCCCATCGCACCGGCGGCACCGGCAATCAAAACTTTTTTCATACTTGTCACCATCCTTTTATAAGTCCTGTGGCAGGTCTTGGGCGCTCAAGGAGTCGGCTGGCAGGTCCAGGGCAGCTTCCAGGGCGTGCTTCTCCTCGTCATTCAGGGAGAGGATTGGCAGCCGGCAGCCACCGACGTTGAAGCCTTGGGCGTTCAGCACGGCCTTGACCGGTGATGGTGATGGGTACATGAAGAGGGCAGCCATCTTAGGGGTCAGAAGGCGTTGCAGCTGACCGGCCTTCTGGTAGTTGCCGGCGTACAGCTGGTCGTACATCTGCCGCATCTCCTTGGCGTAGCAGTGGGAAGCCACGGAGATGACCCCGTTGGCACCGAGGACGCGGGCCGTCAATGCCTGAGCGTCCTCACCAGAGAAGATTGCGAAGTCATCGGCGGCGTGTTCGATGATGTATTCCATCTCTTCGAGGGAGGCACACTGCTTGACCCCGGCGATGTTCGGGTGCTGGGAGAGTTCCACGACGGTTTCGGCGTCCATCTTGACCCCGGTCCGGCCCGGAATGTTGTAGATAATAATTGGAATCTTGACTTGGTCGGCCACGGCGGTAAAGTGGGCGATCATCCCCCGCTGGTTTGGCTTGTTGTACGGTGGCACAACGACCAGGGCGTAGTCAATACCGTCAATTGCGGCAACCTCATTGGTGAAATCGATGGTCTCCTGGGTGTTGTTAGACCCCGTCCCCGCGATAACTGGGACACGACCGTCGACGATCTTGCCGAAGCCTTGGTAGAGCTGAATCTTCTCGTCGTGAGAGAGGGTTGGGGTTTCACCCGTGGTCCCCCCGATGACGAAGCCGTTGCTACCGGCGTCGATCAGGTGGTTAGTCAGCGTCTTCAGGCTGTCAAAGTTGATATGGTTGTCGCCGTCAAATGGCGTGACGATTGCGGTCAGTAAATTTGCGTCTTGTAAAGTTGTCATATTATTATCCTCCAATTAATTCTCTTGCATCCGGTAGTTCAGGAAACCGGTAATCGCATCGACACCCTTCTGGATGGCGTCCTCGTTGGGCGTCAGGGTTGCCGAGTGGAGTTGTGAATCATCATCGACCCCGAGCCAGAACATCGTCCCGGGGAACTGGGCCAGCAGGTAGCCGAAGTCCTCCCCGGTCATGGCCGGCGCGGTCTCGATGAAGTTAACGTCCGGGGCCTGCTGCATGTAGTCGATGAAGCGGCGGGTCAGCTGCGGGTTGTTTTCGACCGGCCAGTAGCCGCCCTGGTTGAGCCCCAGCTTAACTTCCAGGCCGAAGCTGGCAGCAACCCCATCACAGACGGCCTGCAGACGGTGATCGATGTGCTCAATCATCTTCTGGGTCAGGCCGCGAATCGTCCCTTCAATGCGGGTATGTCCTGCAATGACGTTCCGGATTGTGCCCCCGCGGACCTTGCCCAGGGTGATCACCCCGCTAGCGATCGGGTCGATGTTCCGGGAGATGATCGTCTGCACCTGCATGATCAGGCTGGCCGCAGCGACCACAGTGTCATTAGCGTCCTGCGGGTAAGCAGCGTGACCGCCCTTCCCGTTGATGTCGATGTTGACCTCGGTGGTCCCGGCGAACAGTGTTCCCATCCGGCAGCCGATCGCTCCGGCTGGCAGGTCGGGATTGTCGTGCAGGCCGTAGAACTCGTCGGGCCGCCACTTACCGGAGAAAACCCCGGCCTCGTAGGCTCGCTTGCCACCGTAGTCGCTCTCTTCCGCCGGTTGGAAGAAGAAGAGCAGGTTGTCCTTGGGCTGGTGGTCACTGAAGTAGCTCAGCACTCCCAGGGCCACGGTCATGTGGATGTCATGACCACAGGCGTGCATGACTCCCGGATGGTGGGAGGCAAACGGCAGACCCGTCTGCTCCTCCACCGGCAGGGCGTCGATATCGGTCCGGTAGCCGATGGTCCGCTGGGGATTGCTCCCATGGACCAGGACCAGGATTGCGGTCGGCAGTTCTTCCGGCACCCGGATCTCCAGGTTATCCTGGTTAAATTCTTTGACGACTTTTAATAGGTAGTCATGGGTTTCGGTTTCGTGCAATGCCAACTCCGGAATCTCGTGGAGATGGCGCCGCACCTGAATCAGTTGTTCTTCCGTTAACATGCTGCTCACCCTACAGCTTTCTGAGGTCGTCTTCGAGCGCCGTCTTGCTTTCGGTCTGCTGGTCGACGTTCTTGATGAACTTGGCTGGTACGCCGGCGACCATGGTGTGGGGAGCGACGTCATGGGTGACGATGGCACCGGCCGCCACCACGGCCCCTTCACCGACATGGACACCCTCAATCACGACGGCGTTGGCACCGATCAGAACGTTATCGTCGATCCGGACCGGTTGGGCAGAAGCGGGTTCGACCACCCCGGCCAGGACGGTGCCGGCACCGATGTGGCAGTGCTTACCGACGATGGCCCGACCACCGAGGATGGCGCCCATGTCGATCATGGAGTCGGCCCCGATCTCCGCACCGATGTTGATCGTGGCCCCCATCATGATGACGGCATTGTCACCAATCAGGACCTTGTCACGGATGATGGCACCCGGTTCGATCCGGGCGTTGATCCCCTTCAGGTCCAGCAACGGAACGGCGGAGTTGCGGGCATCATTTTCGATGTGGTAGTCAGCGATCTTGTCTTTGGCCTGGTCGAGGAAAGGCTTGACGACGGACCAGTCACCGAAGATTACGCCGCTGTGGGCCTCGGTGAAGTGCTGGACCCCGTCCGGGAATTCCAGCCCTGCCAGGTCCCCGCGCAGGTAGACCTTGACTGGTGTCTTCTTGGGAGCGTTGCCGATGTAGTTAATAATTGCTTGTGCGTCTAATTCTGCCATGTGGATAACCTCTTTCTACATATTAATAAGGAATAAATAATTACTGTTGTTGGTATGGCCGGTCCAGGCGAACCAGATCGGCGTAGCTTTCACGCTCAATTACCAGTTGGTCGTGCCCGTTCTCGACGAAGACCACCGCCGGCCGCGGGTTGCGGTTGTAATTGGAGGCCATCGAGTAGCCATAGGCCCCGGTGTCCAGCATTGCCAGGACATCGCCAGGCTTCGTTGCCGGCAGCCCCTGGTCCTGACTCAGGATGTCGCCGGACTCACAGTACTTACCAGCCAGGCGAACGTGCTCCTTGATCGGCGCCTTGGGATCGTTGGCCAGGACTGTTTCGTATTCAGCCTGGTAGAGAGCGGGCCGGATGTTGTCGCCCATCCCCCCGTCAACGGTCACGTACGGTTTCAATCCCGGAACGTCCTTGCGGGAACCAACCGTGTAGAGGTTGTAGCCTGCGGGACCGACGATTGACCGGCCTGGCTCAATCCAGATGGCCGGCATCGCCAGGTTGGTCTTGGCGATCGTCTGCTTGATCGCCTTGATGATGGCGTCCACGAAGTCCTCCGGCATCAGTGGGTGGTCGGCGCTGACGTAGCGAATGCCGAAGCCCCCGCCCATGTTGATGACCTTGGCCTGGTAGCCGTACTTGGTCTGCCAGTGAGCGGCTACCTCGACCAGCTTATCGGCAACGCCCTTAAAGCCGGCCAGTTCAAAGATCTGGGAACCGATGTGAGCGTGCAGCCCGATCATTTCCATCCGCGGGTTGGCCAGCACCTTCTCCAGGGCTTCATCCGCCTGACCGGATTTCAGGTCAAAACCAAACTTGCTATCAACCTGACCGGTCTGGATGTACTTATTGGTGTGGGCCGAAATCCCCGGGGTGATCCGGAGCATGACCTTAATCTGGGCATCGTTTTCGTCCAGCAGATCGGCGAGAAGGTCGATCTCGTGGAAGTTGTCCAGAATGATCACGCCGACGTGATGGCGGATGGCCATCTGCAGCTCTTCACGTGATTTGTTGTTACCGTGGAAGCTGACCCGGTCCATCGGGAAACCGGCCTTGATCGCCGTGTAGAGTTCCCCGCCGGAAACCACGTCGATATGTGCGCCCTCCGCTGCGGCAACCTGGTACATGGCCACTGCCGCAAAGGCCTTGCTGGCGTAGCTGACTACGTGATCGACGTGGTTGGCGTCGAAGACCTTTTCAAAACGGCGAATTTGGTCGCGGATCTTGCTGACGTCGTAAACGACCAGCGGGGTTCCGTACTTGTGGGCCAGCTCGACGGCATCACAGCCGCCAATCGTCAGGTGCCCAGCAGCGTTAATCTGGTTCTCAGTTAATTGCTCATTCATCTGTCATTCCTCCTAATGCTTTTGCGCGGGGAATCGACTTATTAAAAAAATCCACTGTCTGCGCAAACAAACAGTGGATCCCATTGATTATCCATTTAATTTGTCGATAGCGCAACGCAGGCTCTTATCGTCCTGCGACAGTCCGTGACTTATTCAATCACGCCCCAGCCAATCCAGTCCTGCCTGACTGAACGCTTCGGCAACCGCCCTGTTCACTAACCATCATTGCTTGGCATCGCTCCAGCTAGTTACTAGTGTTGGCTGCGCCTCTTCGATTTATGACTATAGCTTATAACAAATTATGAGAATGTCAATAGACTAAATTAATTTTTATGGCTTTTATTTAATTTATTAGATGTAGTAAAACGTTAATATTCGACGCCTTTCGAATAATTATGCTTGCTTATTTTAAGTTCCATGTTAGAATTCGATTAAAATGTGTTCGCAATAATGTGAGTTATTAATTATTGCTCAAAGGAGTTTTTGAAGATGAAAGTAGTTAAATTCGGTGGCAGTTCCTTAGCTGATGGGGAAGGATTTGCCCAAGCAATTAAGATTATCACCGCCGATCCTGAGCGCCGGGTGATTGTCACCTCCGCCCCTGGCAAGCGGAACCCCGACGACATCAAGGTGACCGACCTCTTAATTGAATATGCCCAGCGGGTGATCGACCAAAAGCCGTTTGACGACGTCCTTCACCAGATTGTCGCTCGTTACCAGGCGATTGCCAACCACTTCAACCTGCCAGACGATCAGTTGGAACCAATCGTCAACCGCCTGCGCGACCTGCCAAACGGGAAGTACCCAAACAACAATTACCTGATGGCCGCCTTCAAGGCCCATGGGGAACGGTCCAACGCCAAATTAATGTCGCTGGTCCTCAAGCACCTGGGCTACGAGGCCCGCTTTGTTACCCCAACGATGGCCGGGATCCGGGTCACCGGGACGCCTAACAATGCCAGTGTGATCCCCGAGACCTACAGCCTCCTCGACCAATTCACGGCCAAGCAGAGTGAACTCCTGGTCTTCCCCGGCTTCTATGGAATCACCCTGGCCGGCCACATCGCGACCTTCTCTCGTGGGGGCTCTGATATCACTGGAGCGATCCTGGCCCGGGGTCTGCACGCCGACCTGTATGAAAACTTCACCGACGTCGACGCGATCTACGCGGCTAACCCGAGCGTCGTCGACAACCCGCAGCCGATCAGCCGGATGACCTACCGGGAGATGCGGGAACTCTCCTACGCTGGTTTCTCCGTCTTCCACGACGAGGCCCTGATCCCAGCGATTGAGGGAAACGTGCCGATCAACGTTAAGAACACCCAGCACCCCGAGAAACCGGGTACCCTAATTGTTCCTGACAAGGGCTTCCAGCCGAGCGATATCGTCACCGGGATCGTCAGCGGTAAGCACTTCGCGGCCCTTTACCTCCACAAGTACCTGCTGAACAAGCAGACCGGATTTACCCTCCGTATCCTGCAGATCCTTGCCGAGCACAACATCCCCTATGAACACATGCCATCAGGGATCGACGACATCACCATCATCCTCGATCGGAACCTGATCAATGACCAACTGATCGATACCATCTCCAACGAGATTCAAGAGGCGGTCAACCCCGACCGGCTCGAATGGATCGACAATTACGCTATCACCATGGTTGTCGGCGAGGGCATGCGTAACCGGATCGGCGTCATCAACGATATCCTCTCCCCACTGGCTCAACATCACATCGCCGTGCCGATGATCAACCAGGGGGCTTCCCGGATCTCCATCATGATCGGGACCTACGATGAGGATGCCGATGATGCAGTCCGTGCTATCTACCACCGTTTCTTCGTCAACTAAGGAGGAATTTCATATGTCAACCCTACTCAAAGTCCATGGTTCCCAGAACCAGTTCTTTATCCTGGACCAGACCAGCCTCGACCAGCCACTGACGGACCCCGAGCTTCGCCAGCTCACTCAACACATCACCGACCCCAAAGCTGGACTGCTAGGGGGCGCTGACGGCGTTCTCGTGGTCGATAAGCCGTTCCGCGACGGTTCCCAGGCCCAGATGCGGGTAATCAATGCTGACGGGAGCGAGGCCGCCATGTGCGGTAACGGTCTGCGGACGGTGGCCCGTTACGTCGCCGGTCGCGACCACCTCGACCAGTTCAAGGTTGATACCATCGACGCCAGTCTCCGTGTCCGCAAACAAGATGATTTGGCTGATGGGGTCCCAGCCTTTGCCGTCGAGATCTCACCCGTGCGTTTCAACAAGGAAGCCCTTCCTTTCGATAACCTGGGGCATGATCGCCTGCTCGACACCCCGGCACCGGAGATCTGGCCTCAGCTACGTTTCAGTGCCATCGCCGTGCCGAACCCGCACCTGATCAGCTTTGTCGACCGGCCAGCGCTCCAGGATGATGTCCTCGGCGTGATTGGCCAACGCCTGAATGGGGAGAATCCCTACTTCAGCGACGGGGTAAACGTCAACTTCGCCCACATTCTCGGAAAGAATCAGCTTTTCGTGCGGACCTATGAACGGGGCGTGGGCTTCACCAATGCCTGCGGGACCGGGATGTCGGCCACCAGTCTGGCTTTCGTCCTCCTTCACCCCGATCAGGCCAGCTTCGACCAACCGATCGACGTCTTCAACCCCGGTGGCAAGGTCCGGACCATTGTCCATTACCAGGACCAGGAGTACTGGATTGAGCTGATCGGGAACGCCACCTTCACCCACCAAATCACAGTCGATGAAGCTGCTCTCCACCAGGGTAACGTTCAAGCTGCTGATTGCCAGATCACGGATACCGGTGAGCAGGAAGCCTACCAGGCCTTCGTTGACCAGCTACCACAGCTGAACCTCGTTGATTAACAAAGATATTAATTTACACATAATTAATCAAAAAAGCATGAATTACTGTTCTAGTAGTTCATGCTTTTGGTTCTATGATATTCGGTAAGGATAAGATGAATTTCTTATCTTTACCGTTTTTTGTTGTTTGCTATACCATTGATTTAAAAAGAAAAAAGACAACCGTCCTATGTTATCCTGACGTGTACCCTTAAAGTTGGAACTTGTATGTTCTTACTTGTAAATTGAATAAA
>CAMCCW010000033.1 GCA_945873395.1 uncultured Lactobacillus sp.
TTTAGTCATAGAAATACCCCCAGAGTTGATTTCCAACTCTGGGGGTACACGTCAACTTCTCACCAGTCTTTTTTGTTATGTTACATTACGTTGTCTCGGCCGTACTTGCACATTGCCAGCAGGGGGCAGTGTGCACATTTGGGGTTGCGGGCAGTGCACTGGTACCGTCCCCAGTAGATCATGCTGTGGTGAGCATCGAGCCACTTGTCTTCAGGAACGGCAGCCATCAGACGATGTTCAATCTGGAGGAGGGTCGCCTTTTGGTCCACCATGTTAAGCCGGCGGGCCACCCGGCTGACATGAGTGTCGACTGCAAAGGCGGGAATCTTAAAACATTCAGCCAGTACCACGTCGGCGACCTTGCGTCCAACTCCGGGAAGACTCATTAATTCCTTACGAGTATGGGGAACTTCACCATTAAAGTTCTTGACGATCGCCCGCGAGCAGTTGACCAGGTATTTAGCCTTGTTGCGGTAGAGGCCGAGTCGCTTGATGTAGGGCTCGACGTCGGCTGGTTCCACCGCTGCTAGGTCGCGAGGACCCGGGAAGCGTTGGAAAAGGGCCGGGGTGGTCAGGTTGACCGACTTATCCGTGGCCTGAGCACTGAGGATGGTGGCCAGGAGGAAGTGAAAGGTGGTGTCAGCTTTGAGGGTAGTATTGGCGTCGGGGAACTTCTGACGCATGACGTGAATGGCTTGACGAATTTCTTGGTCAGTAAGCATAGTAGGACTTCTTTCTATTACGAATATTCTTAGATAAATTGTCGACGGACGGTCACTATAAGTCAAGTTTAGCCAAAATGAACATTAAAGAAATTTCATTTTACGATTTATTCTCCTTAATTTAACGATGGAAGCAAGAAATGCACTGCTTTGGAAATGAAAGCGATTCCGCTTGACGACGGGCAATAAAGTTATTTAAAATTAAATAAATTAATGTTTGACCTTATGGGACGGACTTGATAGAATATATTAAAGCTTTTCTTATAATTCTAATAAAATTTTAATGAAGGAGGAAGAGTTATGAGTCTTTGGAAAACAATTACGCGGAAAGAAGATCCGCATGTTTATGAAAGCAAAGACGGCCATCTGGTCCGATCACTGCGGGTGCGCGATTTCCTAGCATTGGGTGTCGGAACCATTGTGTCAACCTCGATTTTCACTCTTCCCGGTGAAGTTGCGGCAATGCATACCGGTCCGGCGGTTGCCATCTCATTCTTAGTGGCAGCCGTGGTTGCGGGGCTGGTTGCCTTTGCATACGCCGAAATGGCAGCGGCCATGCCGTTTGCTGGGTCTGCATATTCCTGGATTAACGTTGTCTTTGGTGAATTCTTCGGCTGGATTGCCGGTTGGGCGCTGCTGGCCGAGTACTTTATTGCCCTAGCCTTCGTTGGTTCTGGTCTATCGGCCAACTTTCGGGCGTTAATTGCCCCGATGGGTTTGAAGCTGCCAGCTTCACTTTCCAATGCCTTTGGAACTGATGGCGGGGTTGTTGACCTGGTCTCCGTTATCGTGATTGCCTTAGTTGCCCTGCTGATTTCCCGTGGGGTTTCCCGGGCAGCCCGGGTGGAAAACATCCTGGTGGTATTAAAGGTATTTGCCGTCCTTCTCTTTATTGTGGTGGGATTGTTTGCCATCAAGGCGACCAACTATGTTCCCTTTATTCCTAAGTACCATGAGACAGCCAACGGTCCATTCGGTGGCTGGCAGGGAATCTACGCCGGTGTTTCCATGATTTTCCTTTCTTATATCGGTTTTGATTCCATCGCTGCTAACTCTGCCGAAGCCATTAACCCACAAAAAACGATGCCACGAGGGATCCTGGGCTCACTGGCCATTGCCGTGGTCCTGTTCGTTGCTGTTAGTCTGGTCTTAGTCGGCATGCTGCCATACCAGAAATACGCCAACAGTGCTGAGCCAGTTGGTCTGGCACTGCGGGCAGCCGGTCACGGTGGCGTGGCGGTAGTTGTTCAATCAATCGCTGTTGTCGGGATGTTCACCGCTTTGATCGGGATGAGCATGGCCGGTTCCCGGTTGATTTACTCCTTTGGTCGTGACGGTATGCTGCCAAAGTGGCTTGGCAAGCTGGATAAGAACCAACGGCCAAACCGGGCATTGTGGACGCTGACTATCGTGGGAATTTTGGTTGGAGCTTTCTTCCCATTCTCCTTCCTCTCTCAGTTAATTTCTGCGGGGACTCTGATTGCCTTCATGTTTGTTTCGCTGGGGATTTACGCCCTGCGGAAGCGGGAAGGTAAGGACATCGCTGATCCTTCATTCAAGGTGCCATTCTACCCAGTTCTGCCAGCATTAGGCTTCTTAGCATCCCTGTTTGTCTTCATCGGTTTGGACTACGATGCCAAGATGTACGCGGGAATTTGGTTCGTACTTGGCCTGGTAATCTACTTCGCCTATGGGGTACGGCATTCCTACCTGAACAAGAAGGGAGCTGAGGATCATGAGTAAGAAAACTAATCGTGAGATTCTGGAAAAAGAACAGGCGGCCTTTTCAACGGCGGCCCGGATTAAGTACTACGACATCGTAATTGACCATGGGCACGGGGCCATTATTACGGATGTCGAGGGTAATGACTACATTGATCTTCTGGCAAGTGCTAGTTCGACCAATACTGGTCACGCTCATCCACGAATTGTTAAAGCCATCCAGGACCAGGCGGCGAAGATCATTCAGTACACGCCAGCCTACTTTGCTAATTCTCAGGCTGCCCGTTTAGCACCACGTTTGGCAGCTCTGGCACCAATGAGCGGTCCAGTTGAAGTGGCCTGGGGAAACTCCGGGTCGGATGCTAATGACGCCATTATTAAGTTCGCCCGGGCATACACCGGTCGTCCCTACATGGTATCTTTCACGGGAGCTTACCACGGTTCCACGTATGGTTCTATGACTCTCTCCTCAGTTACGTTGAACATGAGTCGGAAGATGGGTCCGCTGCTTCCGGACGTGGTCAAGGTCCCGTTCCCGTCACCGTGGGATCGCCTCCCAGACGAGAGTGAAGACCAGTTTGTGGACCGGATGTTTGCGGCCTTTAAACAACCATTTGAAACTTACCTGCCAGCGGAGGAGACGGCAGCCATCCTGATTGAGCCGATCCAGGGGGATGGTGGAATCATCAAGACCCCGCCAGCCTACCTTCAGCGAGTTTATGACTTTGCCAAGGAGCATGGCATTCTCTTTGCTGTCGATGAGGTCAACCAGGGGATGGGACGGACCGGTAAGTGGTGGTCCATCCAAAACTTCCCGGGCATTGAACCCGACCTGATGTCTGTTGGTAAGTCTCTGGCATCCGGCTTACCCCTGAGTGCTATCGTTGGTCGTAAGGAGATCATGGAGTCCCTGGGGTCCGCGGCTAATGTCTACACCACTGCGGGGAACCCGGTTACCACGGCGGCCGCCAACGCCACGTTGGATGTATTTGAGGATGAACACCTTCTAGAACGATCAACCCGTTTGGGTAAGAAGGCAGCGGATTTCTTCAAGCAGGAACAGGCTAAGTATGACTTCATCGGTGATGTACGGATGTATGGCCTGGACGGCGGGATCGACATTATCGATCCTGCTACCGGCAAGGGGGATGTCAAAGCGACGACTAAGCTGATGTATCGGATCTTTGAGCTCGGTGCCATCATCATCAGTCTGCGTGGCAGTATCCTGCGTTTCCAGCCACCATTGGTAATTACCGAGGAGCAGCTTGACAAAGCCTTTGCAATCATCGACCAAGCCTGCGAAGAGCTTGCATCTGGTAAGTTGAGTCTGCCTGACAATGCTTCCGAACTCGGTTGGTAATTCCTATTCAAAAGGTCCGACAGTCTAGTGCTGCCGGGCCTTTTGCTATCCCTATGTTATAATAGACAACAGTTATTTAAGGGGAGAAACTATGATCGAGAAAAAGACAATCAAACTAGAAGATGTTGCCAAGGCAGCGGGCGTGTCTAAGACGACGGTCTCCCGGGTGCTGAACCACCGGGGTTACCTTAGTGATAAGACCATCAAGAAGGTTCATGAGGCGATGGATGCCCTCAACTACCGGCCCAATGTGGTTGCTCGACAGCTGTTTAAGCAGCGGACCAAGTTGGTGGCACTGGTTTTTCCAACCGTCAATGACCCATTCTTTGCCGAACTGGAAGGGGAACTGGAGAAGCGGTTCGATGCCCTAGGCTACCGGGTTTTGATGGGGAACAGCCAGAATAATCCCGTTAAGGAAAAGCGTTACTTACGCCTCCTACTGGATCACCAGGTTGATGGTTTGATTGTCGGCTCCCACAACCAGGGGATTTCGGAGTACGAGAAGGCAAACCGACCGATTGTTTCAATCGAACGCTTTGTGGGCCGGCAGATCCCGGTGGTTTCCTCCGACAACTACCAGGGAGGATTATTAGCCGTTCAGCGATTAATTAATGATGGGTGCCAGCACATCATTCATACTAATTATCCGGTTAACCTGGTATCACCGAATGAGTTGCGGCGGCAAGCCTATGAGGACCTGATGCATAAACACAATCGGCCAGCAATTACCTACGACGTCTCGTTTGATGTTTCGGATGAAGAGAAGGAGCGGGTCTTTCGGAAGATGTTCCGCGAGCACCCCGAAGTTGATGGGATTTTTGCCGATAATGACACCAACGCTAGCCTGATTATCCGGGTTGGGAAGGAGTTTAATCGTCACGTACCCGATGATCTAAAGGTAGTTGGTTACGATGGTGCCAGTATTACTCGAATGTTATCGCCAGAATTGACGACGATTCGTCAGCCTATTCCAGAGATGGCTACTAAGGCGATAGAACTGCTCCTCAAACTGATCGATGGTGAGGATGCGAAGTCGGCGACATTACCGGTTAAGCTAATCAGCAGTGTGACAGCATAATATTAAGATGGGGAATGCGAAGAGAAGTCGGGCTATTCCCTTTTAATTTTCAACAAAAACCGTTGTGAAGGTTATCACTTGATGACTAACGGTCATAAAATCACCCAATTTTAGCCTTAAAATTGGGCTTTTTTATAAAAGAGGCGATTTTTCTTGCTATAAAAGCTAGTAAAACGGGTAAAAATTTCCTATAAGGCAATTGGTCTAATGTAAGCGCTTTACTGAAATAGGACGACCGGTTATCATATAGGTGTTGAAAGATGATAAGTAAAATATAAAAGTTGTTATGTATTAGGCTTAGCGAGTTTGGAGGTTGTTTTATCATGAAACATAGTCAATCAATGGCAACTAAACTTGCGTTCCTGTCCGCATCATTCATGGTTACGAGCGCCTACGCAATTCAGAGTGCCTTGCCACAAATTAAGGCGTCGTTGGCAATTAGCCAGCCACAAGTTGAATACCTGGTTACGGCCCCATCCTTTGCAGTTATGTTCTTTGTAGTCCTTTCACCATTACTTCAGGACTGGTTCAACATTTCTGATAAGCACATCATCATGGCCGGGATTACGTTGGTCGGGATTGCCGGGATAATTCCAGCATTTGCTAATAACTATTGGGTGATCCTCGTTTCTCGGCTCTTCCTGGGGGCCGGTTATGGGCTGTATAACTCACAGGCGATTTCGTTAATTTCGGTTTGGTACCAAGGCCACGAACGAACCAGTATGCAAGGTTGGCGTTCAGCTTTTGAACAGATCGGAAATGCCTGCACGCTGACTATCTCTAGCTTGTTACTGATCTACGCTGGGTGGCACGCCGCCTTCCTGGTATATGGCTTGGCCTTTGCTGTAATGGCATTCTTCGCATGGCGGGTTCCAAACGATACCCACAGCAGCAGTGACAACGCTGATGATGAACAAACTGAAGAAACGATCTCACCAATCACCCACGAAAAAGTTACTAAGATCAGTCCATTGGTTATCGCTATCCTGGCCTTTGTCCTGTTGATCAAGATGGACTTTATCGGCATGGAAGACCGGTTCCCTGGCCTGGCCGTTGCTATCAATGGTGCTCAATTCAAGGATACCGGGACCTACCTGTCACTGATGCTGATCGGGGCCACGCTCGGTGGTGCATGCTACGGGACCCTGCAGAAGCACTTCGGCTACATCGGGACCATCTACATCGGTCTGGTTCTGCTGGCGATTGCCAACTTCCTGTTTGGCTTCGGGGGTAACAACTTCATGATCATTGCGGCTGGGATCCTGTTGGTTGGTTTCCCAATGCAGGTATTGACCCCATTGATCTTCAACATCTTGCCATTCATGGCACCAATGAAGCTGCAGACCAAGATTACCTCCTTTGTCCTGATCGGCTTCAATTTTGGGGCATTCTTCTCTCCAACAGCCGACGCCTGGTTCAACCACATGCTCAGTCAACCACTCAGCGGCCTGGGTTTAGCTGCTCCATTCCGGATCTACGGGGTAATGATGCTGATCATTGCCGCTCTGATCTTCCTGGGCAAACATGTCATGGAAATGCGGTCAGTGCACCAGGGGAGTTTGGCCCCACGGAAGCAGTCGATTAACCACTAACTTTAATTAAGCAACGCCTCGTCAATTTGATTGACGGGGCGTTTTTTACTGTTTAGGAAAATTTATGAAAAAATTCTGTCAACCGGTTGACTTACTAAAAAGGAAGCGCTAACATAAGAACTGTCGAAAGAGTGAAACGCTTCCAAAAGTATGGAAAACATGTTGTTTGTTGAAAAGAGGAAAAGATCATGGCATATATTTCGTTTGATCATACCGGACTAAAGCAATTCGTTAATGACAACGAGTTGGGTGAGATGCAGGCAATGGTAAACGCAGCTAATGATGAGTTGCGTAACGGGACCGGCGCTGGTGCTGACTTCCGTGACTGGCTACACTTGCCAAGTGATTATGACAAAGAAGAATTTGCACGGATCAAAGCCGCAGCCAAGAAGATTCAGAGTGATTCCGATATCTTAGTCGTTATCGGCATCGGTGGTTCCTATCTTGGTGCTCGAATGGCGGTTGACTTCCTCCACAACACCTTCTATCAAGCACAGAAGGCTGCGGACCGTAAGTATCCACTGGTCTTATTCGCTGGTAACTCTCTGAGTTCGACCTACGTTCACGACCTGTTGCAGTTAATCGGGGACAAGGACTTCTCCATCAATATCGTTTCGAAGTCCGGGACCACGACGGAACCATCAATCGCCTTCCGGATTCTGAAGAAGAAGTTGATTGAAAAGTATGGTTTGGCCGGGGCCAATAAGCGGATCTATGCCACGACTGACAAAGCCAAGGGAGCCTTGAAGACTGAGGCTGATGCCAACGGCTACGAATCCTTCGTCATTCCAGACGGTGTCGGCGGTCGTTGCTCCGTCCTGTGCCCAGTTGGTCTACTGCCAATTGCCGTTTCTGGTGGTGATATCGACCAGCTAATGGCCGGCGCCGCTCAGGCCGAAAAGGACTTCGTTGATCCCGATCTGACCAAGAACGAGGCCTACCAATACGCTGCTTACCGGAACATCCTTTACCGGAAGGGTTACGAAACCGAATTGCTGGAAAACTACGAACTAAATATGCGGATGTTTGCTGAATGGTGGAAGCAATTGGCCGGTGAATCCGAAGGTAAGGATCACAAGGGGATTTACCCATCCAGCGCTAACTTCACCACGGACCTGCACTCCCTGGGTCAATATATTCAAGAAGGGCGCCGCTTCCTGATGGAGACTGTCGTTAAGCTGGACAAGCCAAACTACGATGTTGAAATCCCAAGTGAAGACGATAACCTGGATGGCCTGCAGTACCTGGAAGGCAAGACGATGGACTTCGCCAATACTAAGGCTTACGAAGCTGTCGTAGCGGCTCACACGGCCGGTGGGGTTCCGGTAATGACCGTCCACATCCCAGAAGAAAATGAGTACACCCTTGGTTACCTGATTTACTTCTTTGAAGTGGCCATGGGGATCTCCGGTTACCTGAACGGGATCAACCCATTCAACCAACCTGGTGTGGAAGCCTACAAGGTCAACATGTTCGGTCTGCTGGGCAAGCCAGGGTACGAAGAAGTCGGCAAGAAACTGCGTGCCGAGATGGATGAAAATAAGTAAGTAGAGTAGGGGGAATTGCAATGTTGTTAGGAAGTATTGAAGCCGGCGGAACCAAGTTCGTCTGTGCGGTCGGCAACATCAATTATCAGATTCAAGATTCCATTCATATTCCAACCACGACACCAGAGGAAACCATCCAAAAGTGCATTGAGTGGTTCGATCAGTACAAGGACGACCTGTCCGCCATCGGGATTGCTTCTTTCGGACCAATTGAGATTCGGAAGAGTTCTCCAAAGTACGGCTACATCACCAATACCCCCAAGAAGGGCTGGGCAGACACCGACTTTGTGGGCCCGTTCAAGAAGCACTTTAACATCCCAATCTACTGGACGACGGATGTAAATGGCTCGGCCTATGGTGAATACGTCCTCTCAACACTGTTCAACAAGCGGATCAACTCCCTGGTCTATTACACAATCGGAACCGGTTGTGGTGCCGGTGCCGTTATTGATGGCAAGTTCGTCGGGGAGCTCGGTCACCCCGAGATGGGCCACATCCGCCTGAAGCGACACCCTGATGACCTGGACTTCAAGGGCATCTGCCCATTCCACGGCGACTGCTTGGAAGGCCTGGTTTCCGGACCAACCTTCGAAGCTCGGACCGGCAAGAAGGGTCAGGATGTGCCATTGACGGACCACGTCTGGGACATTGTGGCCTACTATGTTGCCCAAGCAGCCCTGGACGCAACTTTGATGTTCCGTCCCGGCCAGATCGTCTTCGGTGGCGGGGTCGTCAGCGAAGAGTTCCTGAAGAAAGTGCGGCGTGAGTTCAAGAAGCTCCTGAATAACTACGTCGACGTTGGCAATGTAGATGAATACATCACAATGCCACTGGCTCAGAACAATGGGTCGGCCACGATCGGGGACTTCGCCCTGGCATTAAAAGCGGCAACAAATTAATTCACTCATTATTTGAGGAGGCAAAAACTAATGGCATTCAACAAGAGTTTAGCGGGTTACTATGATGACTTAGCCCACGTCGGGATCCCAACCGACGACCTCAAGAAGACGATTACCTTCTGGGAAAAGTTAGGTTTCAAGAAGCAGGGTCAATTTGACACTGACGACCAAGGGCACCAGGTGGTCTTCATGAAGGCTGGTCACCTGATGCTGAAAATCTGGGACAGTGATGGCGCTGTTCACAAGACTGGGGCCATCAACCATATCTCCCTGAATGTGGAAGACGCGGACGGTGCCTTCAAGGCCGCTAAGGAAGAGGGCTATGATGTTAAGGAAGACGAGGTTCAGCACCTTGACTACTGGAAGCACGGCATCAAGTTCTTTAATATCGTTGGTCCCAATGATGAAACCATCGAATTTTGTGAAGTTGTTAAAGATTAATTTTTAGGAGGAATATCTGATGAAAGCTTTAGTAATGACTGGTAAGAAGCAGTTAGAAATCGACGACAACTACAAGAAGCCCGAGGTTAAGCCCAACGAAGTCCTTGTCCACACGGCTTGGGCCGGAATTTGTGGGACTGACAAGGCCCTGTACAATGGTCTGCCAGGCTCTGCCGATGCTGTTCCACCGATTGTTTTAGTTCACGAAAATTCTGGGGTTGTCGCTGAAGTTGGCTCTGATGTTGAAAACTTCAAGGTTGGCGATCGGGTCAGCGTTGACCCTAACATTTACTGCCACAAGTGCTACTACTGCCGGACCTCTCGTCCAGAACTTTGTGAACACCTAGATGCTGTCGGTGTTACCCGTGACGGTGGATTCGAAGAGTACTTCACGGCTCCAGAGGAAGTTGTCTACCATGTTCCGGACAACGTTTCACTGGAAGCCGCTGCGGTAATCGAGCCAATTTCATGCGCAATGCACGCGGTTGACCTGCTGACGACTCACCCTTACCAAAACGCCTTGATCATTGGTGATGGCTTTGAAGGTCAACTGATCGCCCAAATCCTGAAGGCTCGTGGGGTTCGTGAAGTTACCCTGGCTGGGACCGTTGATGAGAAGCTGGAGAACAACCGGAAGCACTTTGGCTTTAAGACCATCAACAACATGACCCACCCTGAAGAGGTCAAGAACGACTCCTACGACATCGTGGTTGAAGCCGTTGGTCTGCCAAAGACCCAGGAACAAGCCGTTGAAGCAGCTCGGCGTGGTGGCCAAGTCCTGATGTTCGGTGTTGGTAACCCTGACTCACAATTCAAAGTCAACACCTACAAGGTTTACCAGAAGCAACTGACGATCCAAGGAACCTTCATCAACCCTTACACCTTTGAAGATTCCATTGCCCTGCTGCAATCTGGTGACGTTGATCCACTGCCACTGATCTCCAACGTTCTGGACTTTGCTCATGTAGAAGACTTTGTCAGTGGTAAGCTGGGCAACATCTCTAAGGCCATTGTTAAGGTTGCTGGCGAGGATGCCTAGTTACTAAAGCTTTCACTGGGGCTGATAACTGTTTTCTAAACTTTCAGCTGGTGTGACGAATGAATCAGGGTTAAGTAAGTTTGTTAGCTAAATTCATCCAGTACAGAAATTCCATATAGCTTACCGACCGGGGAACCGGTTGTGTTAAAAGAAATGACGCCCTTAAGAGGTTAACTTCTTTAGAATCTCCATCGTCCTGATGGTGTTCGTCAAAAAATGCTGAGTGGCTGAAAATAGTTGCGGCCCCTAGTTAAAATGGCTCCTAGTATTCGAAATTGTCGATGCTAGGAGCCATTTGTTGTTTAGGTAATGATTTGCCTTTTAGCTATTTTGTCAGTTATACTTTAAACGCCGCCTTAGCTCAGATAGGTAGAAGCACATCCATGGTAAGGGTGACACGGCGGTTCAACTCCGCCAGGCGGCTTAGTAGAAAGGGAGAAACGCTACGAGACGTTTCTCCTTTTCTGTATTTTAAAACTAATCTTTAAATATCATCTGTTGCCGGAGGGCGGCGTAAATTGAAGGCCGGGCGCCGAGTAACATACTGGTGTAGTAGGCGATGAAGGTGAGCAGCATCATCGGGAAGATTTGCTGAACGGTACCGACCATCTCGGTGACCAGCAGGATGGCGGTGAACGGGATCCCCTCTGCGGCTCCAAAGTAGGCGGCCATGCTGATGACGATGATATTTAAGTAACAGCCAGCTGGGATGAGACCAGCGTGAATCATGATGATTCCGGCGATCGCCCCAATTACACTGCCAAGGACAAAGATCGACATGAAGAGTCCACCAGGAACAGTGGCCCCATAGGCCAGCATAGTCCCGAAGAAACGCAGGACAAGGAATAAGCCCATCGTCCCCAGGAGCGGTAACCAGTCGGTGTGCAGGTTGGTGTTGGCAACGTACATAATGAAGCTGTGGCCTCCAAGAATATGCGGGTTCCATAACCCCACCGGGATGACCAACAGGAGTGGCAGGATGCTGTGGTAGTAGTTAGGCAGGATCGTAAACTTCCGGTACCACCACTTGAGATTGAAGATGAAATACTGAAAGAGAAAGGCCAGCGCACCCACGACCACGCCGAGAACAATCAGCCATGGGTAAGCATCGTTCGGCAGGTGCATCTTGAACGGTAGGTAGAGGAAAGGCTTGGTGCCAAAGAAGAGGCAGGTGACAGCATCAGCAGCGATGGCGGCGATGAAAGCTGTGACCCAGACCTTCGACTGAAAGCGGTGGGTGATCTCCTCTAATAGGAAGACTGTTCCGGCTAGGGGGCATTGGAGGCGGCGGACAGTCCGGCCGCCACGCCGCACTGGAGCAGGAGGTGTTTGTCTTCCTTAGTTAGCTTAAAGACACTTTCTGAGAGTCCTTGACCAATGCAGGCTCCAATCTGGATGCAAGGCCCTTCCCGACTGAGAAATAGACCAGTGCAGAGAGTCAAAAGACTGCTGATAAACTTGTGCCAAAGGATGGTCCACCAGTTCATCCGGTGTTGGCCGAGGAGAATGGCTTCAATCTGCGGAACTCCGGAGCCTACCAAGTCGGTGAGGTTGGCCTTGATCAGCCGACCTATTAGCCAGGAGACGAGGATAGTACCTAGAATGTAAGGAATCAGCCAGATTGGATGGTGACCAAGGAAGGGATAGACGATGGTCAGCAGGCGGAGAGCTTGGTTGATGATCCAGCGGAAGACGCTGATCACCAGCCCGGTGACCAGGCCAACGACAATCCCGGCCCAGATATACCTGAGAAGCGGGGCCGAGAATGGTTTAGCTAAGATATCCTTGGACCGTTGACGGTGCGCTTGTGAATTATCCAATTGATTCACCTTTCCTAAAAAAATAAAGTTACAATCCTATTATAGATCACTCACCGCGCTTACGGACAGCTATGTTAAAATGAAGCTAAATTATTTACGGGAGGTATCTTATGGAGTTTATTGCGACCTTAGCGGGTCTGCTGCTGGCAACCCAGGTAGTGGCCCACCTCTGCCGACGGGTGGAGATTCCCGAGGTGATCGGCCAGATCCTGGTGGGAATCATCGTCGGCCCGGCCATCCTCAACTGGGTCCATCTTGATGGAATGATGAACGAGTTTCAGGAGATCGGGGTCATCATTTTAATGTTTATTGCCGGACTGGAGAGTGACCTATCCCTGCTCAAAAAGTACCTGCGTCCGGCCGTGATTGTCGCGGTCATCGGGGTCATTGTGCCTGTGATCGTGATGGGTGGTGCCAGCTACCTGTTTGGCTTCACCAAGATGGAATCCCTCTTCATTGGGGTGATTTTCTCGGCCACCTCGGTCAGCATCTCAGTCGCAGTTTTGCGGGAGTTCAACCGCCTCGATAGTCGAGAAGGGGCCACGATCCTGGGGGCCGCAGTGGCTGACGACATCATCGGGGTGATCATGTTGAGTATCATGATTAGCATGATCAACGGCAGCAAGGGCGGCCATACCAACCTGCCGTTGGGCCTGGCTCTCCTGCTTCAGGTGCTCTTCTTCGGGGGGACCTACCTGGTGGTTCGCTGGCTGGCTCCATACCTAATGCACCTGAGCGAACGTCTGCTGACGGTGGCCGCGCCGTCAGTCATGGCGATGATCATCTGTCTGGGGATGGCGGCCCTCGCTGATTATGTCGGTTTAAGTGGGGCGGTTGGCTCCTTCTTTGCCGGAATTGCGGTTGCTAATACTCATCGTAAGAAAACGATTGACCGGAGCTTCATTCCGATCGGTTACGCTCTGTTTATTCCGCTCTTCTTCGTCAGTGTTGGTCTCAACATGCGCTTTGACAACATTCAGCGCTCATTTGTCTTTGTGATTGTTATGACGATCCTGGCCTGCCTGACTAAGCTGGTCGGCTGTGGTGCGGGGGCTAAGCTATCTGGCTTTAGCCTGCCAAGCTCCTACGTTGTCGGCAGTGGAATGGTGGCCCGGGGCGAGATGGCCCTGATCACCGCCCAAATTGGTTATGAGGCCCACCTGATGTCGTCAATGTACTACTCCGACGTCATCACCGTAATCATCCTAGCCACCGTGATAGCACCGTTTATGCTCAAGCACGCCCTGAAGGCTGCCCATGAAGAATAATAAGTAAAAAGGGAGTGTGACAGAAGTCGTTTACGGCTTCGTCTTCACACCCCCGCGAGCACAAATAGGCCTCAAGCATTCGGGTTTTCCGAATGCTTGAGGCCATTTGTGTACCGCGCCGCTGACTTTTGAT